>QILZ01000389.1 GCA_003233545.1 Spirochaetales bacterium | reverse complement strand
TTACAAGCTGATCACTATAAAAAACCGCAGACTGGCCGGGTGTAATAAATTCAGGTTCTTCGAGAGCAACCTTTACGATATCTTCCGTTTCCGGCATAATCGTGCAGTTTATTTCCGATGACTGATACCGCACCTTAACGGTACAGTATATTTTCGAAGCATCCGGTTTTTTAAACCAGTTAAGCCCGCCGACAGTAAAATTTCTACTCTCCGCCTCTTCTCTTCTGCCCACATATACGGTGTTAGTTTCGGCATCGATCCCTGAAACATACCACGGGCCGCTTCCAAGCCCCAAACCTTTCCTCTGGCCGATAGTATAGTAGATATACCCCCTGTGTTTTCCCAGTATATTGCCGCTCGTATCTTTAATCGGGCCCTTCTTAAATAAACCGGATCTTCCTGTTGCACGTTCTATAAATTCGCCGTAATCATCCTCTACAAAACAGGCATCCTGACTTTCCTTAAGAGACTCATCATGTACGCCGTGTTCCGCTGCAATTCGATACACCTCCGATTTAAGGTAATCACCAAGAGGGAAAATCAGCTTATCAAGAAGAGGTGCAGGAATCCTGTAGAGCATATAACTCTGATCCTTTACCGGATCTTTTCCTTTTTTTAAGAAAAGGGTATCTCCAGTCTCACATAGTGCCCGGTTGCCATGTGCAGAGTATCACCGCTTCCAAGAAAACCTTCTTTTCGCAGAAGGGCTTCCATTCCGCTGTAAAAATAATCAAACCGAATCTTCCTGTTGCACATGATACACGGATTGGGTGTTCTGCCTTCAAGGTAAGTTGTAATAAAATTATCGACAACTTCTTTTCTGAACTCCTTCTCCAGATCCACAACATAGTAGGGAATCCCAAGCGACCTGCACACAGATTCCGCCCGGTTCCTTACATCGAGGGAACAGCAGCGTGAATCCGGCCAGATATAATGGGTTGCACCGGCCATTTTTTCCCAACTGTTCCGGAGAAGAATAGATGAAACGGTAGAATCGATACCGCCGCTCATAGCTACAAATAAAGTATCCGCCATTTTTTCCTCTATTAAAATATACTATTTTAAATACTCACCGGTTCCTATTTTTACAGTTCCGAATTGACCGTCGAATCCGGGCGACAGGGAAATATCCCCTCTCCTGAATTTTACCAGTACACCTGCAATATCTTCTCCCGCATCCTTCGAAATCCGGTCTGCAGGTATATCGAGTATAGCTGTTAATTCATCACCGTACAGACGAATCAACTTTACTAAAAGCGCCCGGACGGTTTTTGTTCCCGCTCCGCAGTCTGCAACAATACTTAACAATTCATCGAGGGGCATAATATACCTGCAGTCGTTTAACCCGGAAGGTTTAACAGGTTCATCCCTGTCGGCACAGTCGACAACCCTGTGCATTACCCCTATCGTAAGAGGTTTCCCGCAAACGGGGCAGAGTCCTTTGTGTTTCTCTGTTTCCTCCGGAGTCAGACAAACACCGCACTTTCTGTGTCCGTCAAGATGATACTTTCCTTTTTCGGGAAAATACTCGTATGTTCCGGCAAATCCCTCTTTTGTTTTTAGAGCCCTGAACATTGCCTCATAACCCAAATCCGTGCTGAACAGATTAACCTCACGCCCGAGTTTATTCGGTGAGTGAGCGTCGGAATTGGATATAAGAGTAAATCCGTCCAGATCACTCCACATCCGGTTCATCCCGGGGTCGGAGGAAAGCCCTGTTTCCAGTGCAAAAATCTCTCCCGTAAGATCCTTAAAACACTCATTCATGCTGTTAAATCCGGATTTGGATCCGAAAACCGAATACCAGGGTGTCCATATATGTGCAGGAATAAGATATGCATCCCGGGAAGCAGTCCGTACTATTTCCAGAAGATCCTTAGTATCCAGTCTTAAAATAGGGCGGCCGTCGGAACCGATATTGCCGATATTTTCAAGTTTTTTTCTTATCCTGCTTACCGTTTCAATGTCCGGGGCAAAGATAAGGCTATGAACCCTGTAAGTTTTACCATCCCTTTTAAAGACAGAACTTATCTCCGAGGTCAGACAGAACAGTACATCGAGCGGTGCCGGCTTAAAAAGTGTAAGTACTTCGGTAGCCGGTTTTTCCTTTAATCTGAAAAAACCGTTGCCTGCAGGTTCTAATTTCTCTTTTATTTCTCTTAGCCAACCGTGGTGTGTAAAATCTCCTGTTCCTATAATATTAATACCTTTAATACGGGCCCAGCTGTAGTAATTTTCCAGATCAGCATGTTTCGAAGTTGCAATTGAATATTTTGAATGAATATGTAAATCGGCCCTGTACTGCATTTTACCTTAACTTTTTAATATTAGCAGGATAATACAGACAGACCGGCCGGATCCTGCACATCTGCATTATTTCCGCTTATAAATATTACGTATTTCATCCTTTACCCGTTTAAGCACCTCATTGTATTTTCCTTCCAGTCCGGATAAGTTTTTACGGAGAAACGTCATATATTCGGGATCGGATGCAGGATCGACCTTTACAGGAGATCCAAGCTGCCTCGAGAGCTCTTCTTCCTTCTGCCTTAATTTGGGGCCAAACTGCTGCTTTACAGCTTCTGTAAGCCTCCCTCTCTCATCGAGATACTCTTTATAGAAGTGTTCCAGTTCGCTAAGCATAGTTCCCAGTTTCTTGGTATCTTTAAGAATACCGAACAAACCCTCACCCGCCTTTCTTATCTTCCCAAGCGAGAATTCATTTGCGGGAAGTACCATATTTGCCAGAAGGGCATCCAGTATTCCATCTTTTACCCAGTCAAGCTTCTTTTCTTTATACTCCTTAATTTCAGCCTTGATATCTTCGATAGAATCATCCAGATACTGCGATACTATTTTTTTACCTTCGGTTTTATATTTGCTGGCTTCGAGTGATTCTTTACCGCCGCTTACATTCTTAGTGTTTTCCATGGCGATTTCATATGCAGATTTTATAACAGACATACAATATTCCCCTTTTTTTACCGGTTTTATATTAATGTAATAAAATACATGGTGCAGATCAAGAATAATTGATCCGCGCAGATCACGGTTACAGAACAACCTCGTCTTCGGTAACAATAATATCGACCCTTTTATCAAAGATACCCGAAGGGATTTTTTTAATAAGCTGAAATTCAAAACACATCCCTGTCAGTGTGTAATTCTTTCCGCTTCTCTGTAATTCTGCAATATATCTATCATAGTAACCGCCTCCCTTTCCAAGCCTGTTCTTCTCCCTGTCGAAGGCAAGTCCGGGCACAACAATAAGAAACTTATTACCCGGATAATCTCCGGGGTAAACACGGGACAGATCGTCTGCAGGCTCCCTGATGCCGAATTTATTCACAACCATATCAGAATAGATATCCAGGTTAATACCTGCATCCGGATTAAATATCTTATAGAAATTTATATGTTTTCCTTCCATTCTCGGAACAGCTATGCATTTGCCTTCCGACTGCGCCCGGGATATCAGATGCTCCGTGTTAAATTCTCCTTTCATGGACAGAAACGTCAGAATGCAATCCGATTCTCTCCATGCATCGAGTGCAGCTGCATTTTCTGAAATCTTTATACTGAAAGATTCAAGTTCTTCTTCCGTCCTGGATTTAATAAGATTTATTATTCTCTTTCTGATTATTTTTTTTTCTTCATTCAGCATAAACCTTCTCCCATCAGTGTGCCTCATCCGTATGGTTCTAAATAATTACACTATTATACGAATAAAATTAAACCGTTTCCACTGGTATTAAATTTAAGCTAAATGGTACAATATTAACCGGTATGATCCAGATAGCGGTAAAACTCGAAGGTAACAAATACCACAATCTTATCTCCCTGATCCCGGGCACAAAGAGAGAGATTGCACTGACAACATTATACGATTTTCAGACAAAGGGTACTGTTAATATTTATCTTACAGACCGCGGTACTACCGTACAGGTCGGCTCACTTATCATACATGACATCCCGCCGGAAAAAGCCGGAGAACCCGAAATTACAGTGTCGTGCTCTGTGAAGAAAAGGAACAAACTCCATATTCGGATATCTGTAAACGGGCAGGAGAAAATCAGCAGGATTATTAACCTTAACAGATACATTCCCGGTAAAAGTTTTGGAGACAGAATCGCAATCGGCCTGCTTATATTATTATTAACAGGTCTCGCGGTTTTAGCCGTAACAAAAACCCAAACAGGAAATATTACCGTTAATGAAAGTGTTCATAAAGGTACACCCGATTCCGTTTCGTTTGTCAGCATAAACAAGGTTATCTACTTTAAACCGGACAGTTCCCTGCTTACCACCGAAGCGGAAAAAAAACTCACCGCAATTATTCCCCGGCTGAACAGACTAAAAAAAGGCAGGGTTATCATTCGCGGCCATTGCGCTCTTTACGGAACAGAAAAGGGAAGAACAGAGCTCTCCCGGCAGCGTGCGGTAAATACATTAATGTTTTTAATAAATCAGGGCTGGCACCCGGAACGCCCTCCGATAGTCAAAGGATACGGAGGGAAATACCCTGTAACAACAGACCCGGATAAACAGAACTTAAACCGCCGGGTGGAAATAGTTTATCCTTAAACCATTTATAAATATTGACCCCGATTTTAATTCTTATTATATTGATAATGTTAATTGCATAAAACCTGAATAAAAGGGGAAATAACATATGAGCGAACTTATTACGGATATGTCCAGGAAAAGAGAGTTGTTAAAAGAAATGATACTTCGCCTTCACCGGGGAGAAACTCCCGAAGAAGTAAAAAAACAGCTTACCCGTATGCTCGGCGAAGTACCATACGGAATCGTTGTTGGAATAGAGCAGGAGCTAATCCAGGAAGGCCTTCCCACAGAGGAAGTTTTAAAGCTCTGTGATATACACGGCAAGGCCTTAAAGGGAATAATAGACCTGAAAGATTCCAGGTCTGCTGCAGCCGGACATCCCGTAGATACATTTAAAAACGAGAATGCACAGCTTAAGATTCTCATAGAGAGGATAAGGAATCTTCTGAAAGATTTAAGCGGTAATGCCGTAGAAATAGATATTTCAGATGCACTTAAAGAACTGCGGCTTATGATAAACAGCCTCTTCGATGTGGATAAACATTACAGGCGAAAGGAAAATCTGCTGTTTCCGTACCTGGAAAAGAAGGGAATAACAGGGCCTCCGACTGTAATGTGGGCAAAGCATGATGAAACCCGCAAACTGCTTGCAACGGCCAGGGATGCCGTAATAAACATGCAGGAAACAGGCAGCTCTGAATTAAAAAGTTTTAAGGAATCAGCAGGTGATTCGATTATAAAAGCCCTGGATTCGATCGATGAAATGATCTATAAGGAAGAGGAAATTCTTTTCCCCACGACCATGGATGTATTATCCGACAGCGAATGGTACTCGATCTACCGCGAGAGTCCGGAAATAGGCTTCTGCCTCTATGATCCGTCGGATGAATGGAAGCCTTCCGGCATTACCGAAGAAGAAACTCTTGAATTTCAGGGAGGTAAAATCCGGCTGCCCTCCGGAACCTTCTCCGTCGGGGAATTGACAGCTCTTTTAAATACACTTCCTTTTGACATAACATTTGTAGATAAGTTTGATACCGTACGCTATTTTACACAGGGCCGGGATAGAATTTTTGACAGAAACAGATCGATTCTCGGCAGAAAAGTGCAGATGTGTCATCCTCCTGCAAGTGTTAACAAAGTAGAGAACATTCTTAAAGATTTCCATTCCGGAAAAAAAGACAGTGAGGCTTTCTGGATAAATAAGAACGGAAGATTTATCCATATAGAATACTTTGCGATAAGAGACAAAAACGGCGAATACTCAGGCACTCTCGAGGTTACTCAGGATCTTACCGAAAAGCGAAAGCTCTCCGGCGAACGAAGGCTCATGGGCAGTTAACCACTGCCTGAGCATATTCCGACAACCTCCAGCCCAGCAAGGATCTTTTCTGCCGGGTCCATGCCACTTGGTGCTTTTAGAAAGCAGGTTATTTTTCAGTACTGATGAACATAAATTCAGAACTCGGATAATATGGCACTTTTAGTGACTTTGGTAAAACCAATTATCATGGTTTTTAGTACTATACAAGAAAGCTTCATTTTTCCACTATAAAAGGCTTTGCGTAACCCTTTAAAAAAAAGCTGTACCCGACCGGATCAGGGAAAAAACGATACCTCGTATTTAATACCTGTTTTATTATATACAGATGTTATGTTTTTTGGAGGATCATGTCATTTTACAAACCCGTCACATCATTTATTGTCAGATCAGACTGAAAAAATCGCATCTCTTCCATCCGTGATAACGGCAATCCCGTCGTGAGAGACGGTCCGGGTTCATTTTCCCAAAAACAAATTCCGCCGGCAAGGTTAACCAACCATTTAAGAGATAATTCAACCGCCTTTTTCTCCAAGCTGAGATAGCTGTCCACAAGCTTTCGTCCGGTGACAGGATGCAGATATTCAAAACTTTTACTGTAAAGTTCATCGTTTTTTCTTATTAAGGGATAAAATGCGGCTGAAAATCCATCCGGAATAATAAAACGAAATAAACGCAGTACCGGTCTAAAAAACAATGCCTGTACGGCAGCCTGCCTTCGCAGTAATTTTAACACCTCACCTTGTCTGTCTTTTCCGGTAAAAAATAATCTGCTTATATTTTCGGCAAGTTTATTTTTATCAATTTCTCTTAAAAGTGATTTTATTCGAAAATCAAACTTTATCGGGAAAACACGCATATTGTAAAAATCAAAACGGGATTCCAGCATAAAATGGCGGTATCGGCTCGTGGAGGATGAAAAGGGTGACATTGTATTTTTCTCGCAGCCGGTAAACGCATATACAAACGGATGAAATATAGAGTCCACAGCAATATGTGTCAGATAACCTGCCAGTAATGCAAAACTCATGTTGTCATTTATCGCTTCATTATAAAATCGTGCCGGATTTTCGAAACTATCCTCTCCGTGTTCACAATGCAAGCTCTCGGAAATTACAAGCATCTCTCTGCGTTTGGGTCCGGTGAGATAGTAATAAGGCATATCCGGTAAAACCGAGCCGGAAAGATAGCTTGCCCGCTCATCTTCCAGAATCCGCCTGAATGCGGTATGTTCGAGTTTTGACAGGGTTGTTAATGCAATTTTCCAATGTGTAATTTCTTTGGGCAAAGTCAGACACTACTTTTCTTATTTTTTTCTACATGCAGCATACCAAGCAGAATAGCTCCAATTAGAAAAAAGATCAGCAAACTTAACACCGCCCATCGTGTGCGTCCCGGGGATGTGGCAATCAAACCGATCATCAACGGTCCGAGAAAAGAAGCAAATTTCCCAAAAATATTAAAAAAGCCGAAAAACTTCCCTGAATTTTCTTTTGGAATCAGCTTTCCGAAAACAGAGCGGCTCAACGCCTGCACTCCGCCCTGTGAAGTTCCAACCAAAATTCCCAGTATCCAAAACATCGTAGTTCGTGTCGAAATCTCTTTAAAAGAGGGAATAAAAAAGGCAATCAGTACGATAAATGTGTAAATAACAATACCTGTAAAAAGCATAGCTTTGGCAGAAAATCGTTTAGCGAGACGTCCATAGATAATAGCGAAAGGAAAAGCTACAAACTGTATCACGAGAATGAGTTTCATCAACACATCGCTTCCAATTCCCCATTCCATGCCAAACGCAGTTGCCATAGATATAATCGTATGCACACCATCGATATAGAAAAAGAATGCAATTAAAAACAAAAAGGCCTGTTTGTTTTTTTTAATTTCCCTGAAAGTGTTAAACAATCTCACAAAATTTTGCTTTATGGTAGTTGGTATCACAAAATATTTTTGTTTCACACGCAGTGCCATAGGGATTGAAAACAACAACCACCAGAAAGCCGTCAAGACAAACACAAGACGCATAGCTGACAAATAATCATCTTTAGCAAGACCAATTAGATTGGGGTGCAACATCACTGCAATTCCAAAAATAGCCGGAATTGTCGATCCGATATATCCCCACGCATAACCGGCTGACGATACTCTGTCCATGCGTTCTTCCTCTGTCACATCTGTAATAAAAGCATCATAAAAGACATTCGCGCCGGTATAACCCAGCGATGCAACAACATAAAACACAAGTGCAAGAATCCACTGTCCTTTTTGAATCAATGCCAATCCCAATGTAAAAAGCACACCTATAATCACAAACAATATCCAAAAACGTTTTTTACGGCCTCTGCCGTCGGCAAAAGTACCGAATACAGGCGCGAGAAACACAAGCAACAGTGCCACAGAAGCATTCGCATAACCGATATAGGATGTCGCTTTTTCTATTATTTCATTAGGAGCTATTTGTTTGCGGAAAAATATCGTAAAGAGTATCGTACCGACAATAAGAATAAAAGCGGAGTTGGCCCAGTCATAAATCACCCATGCCCTTTCCTCGTCTGTTAATTTCAATCTTTTAATCCATGCCATTATTGCCTCCTCTTTTTTTCAAGTAACAATTTTACATATTTAAATTGATAATAAAGCATCCGCCCCCAAATGAGGTGGTTTTGTATCAGCCTCTAAAAGAGACCATATTCTTGTTTGTACTTCTCTTCAAGCCGCTCTTTCTATTCCTGGTACTTAACATACCTTCGCATCATATTCTCATCCAATCCTACAACATTCACACAATACACACGGCTTAAAGAAATGATTCCCCCGGTATGGCTTCCTCTTTAATCCCGGGTAACTCTATGCTGCAATCGGCTCCAAATCCTTCTTTCTTCAGGATCTTGAGTATAAAGGGATTCGGTTTTTTTACGATATTCAGCATTCCATCCTGTATA
>QILZ01000228.1 GCA_003233545.1 Spirochaetales bacterium | reverse complement strand
ATCAGGCAAACGGCCTTCAGTAGAAAAGAAATTAAAGATACCTTATATCTCCTTCAGCAAAAAGGGAAAATATCCTTTTTAAACCTCGATATGCCTCACTTATCTCCCTGCTCCGGATGCCGGTTAAAAGATCCTGCACAGTGTCATGTAATTAAAAGGATATAGAAATGGAATACTCGTTAACCAATAGTCTGGAAGATTACCTTCTCGAGATATTTCTGATATTAAGGATATAGCAAAAAAACGGCATGTTAAGTTTCCTTCGGTTGTAAAAGCTCTGGAAGAATTATCCAGCAGAAATTACATAGACCATGAAAGATACGGATATGTGGAACTTACGGATTTTGGTTTTGAGAAAGCAAAAAAATTGTATGACAGACATAAAAAGGTGTACAACTTTCTGCATAATATCCTCGGTTTAAACGACAGCATTTCTGAAAAAGACACTCATAAAATCGAACATGGTTTAAGCATTGAAACAGTAACGCTATTAACAAAATTCACAAATTTTATAGAAAATTCTCCTGCTAATACTAAAGAAATATTATATGAAAATTTCCGGCATTTTATAAAAACCGGAAAATATTTAAGTACCGCCATTTCGGGAGGAGTTAAAGGGATGAAAAAAAATGAGGAAAAAACTCTTAAGGACCTAAAAACAGGACAATGGGGAAAAATCATCAGAATAAAATCAGGGATAGGCAGTCTAAAAACAAGGCTTCTCGACATGGGTGCTGTTCCCGGAACAACAGTAAAAGTTAAAAAGATAGCACCTCTCGGAGATCCTATCGATATCCGGATACTTGGGTATCATCTTACGTTAAGAAAAAACGAAGCGGAAAATATAATAATAGAGGAACCATAATGCCGCTTACTTATTGTAAACCGGGAGAACAGTTTCAAGTTACATCCCTCTACGGAGGACAGGGTTTCATAAAAAGACTTTTTGAGATGGGGATACATCCGGGTGTTATTTTAAAGGTAATAGCAAATTCAGGAAAAGGACCGGTTATAGTGGGACTCGATGATACAAGAATCGGATTGGGACAGGGCATGGCAGGAAAAATAATGGTAAAGCCTTTAAATATTAAGGAGGGAGTAAGGTGAAAACAATCGAAAAGAACAAAGTTATAACAGTAGCCCTTGCCGGTAACCCGAACACCGGAAAATCCACAATCTTTAACGCACTTACGGGCGGGCGGGCGCATGTCGGAAACTGGCCGGGTGTAACTGTGGAAAAGAAGGAAGGATCTTTTAAATATAATGATCAAAGCTTCTCCGTCATCGATCTGCCAGGCACATACAGCCTTACCGGCTACTCGATCGATGAAAGAATTGCAAGAGATTTTATTGTCAGGAAAAGACCCGATGTCATTGTTTCGGTAACGGATTCTACAAATCTCGAAAGGAATCTCTATCTGCTGACATCACTGATCGAACTCGGAGTAAATCTTATCCTAGATTTAAATATGATCGATATCTTCGAAGAGAGGAAGGGCGAAATAGATATTAAAAAAATAGAGGAAGCATTGGGCATTCCCGTTGTATTAACATCAGGTCTTAAGAATACGGGTATAGAAAAATTAAAGGATACTATCATAAAGACAGGCGGTAAAAATCAGGGCTATCTAAAAATCGATTACGGCCCTGATATCGAAAAAGCGATAGAAAATGTCGAATTACAGCTGGCAGGCATAAACTCTCCATACCCAAAACGTTTTTTAGCTTTAAAAATTCTGGAAGGGGATATCGAAATAATCGAGGAGATAAAAAGGCAGGGATTCGATAATGCAGTACAGGCGGGCGTTTATGAAACATCAAAACTCGAAAAAGAATTTGGTTTCGATCTCGAAACGGAGATTATAGAAAAAAGATACGGATTAATACAGAGCATTGTCCGCCGGAGTGTTTACAAACCCGCCTATGCGGAAGAAAAACTCAGTACTTCCGATAAAATCGACAGAATACTTACAAACAGATGGCTCGGTATTCCCGTTTTTGCTCTTATGATGTGGATAACATTTCAATTGACCTTTACGCTCGGAGGTCTTTTTGCAGATTATATCGATGCTTTTTTCGGGTGGTTTTCCGGATTATCATCAGGCTGGCTTAAAGAAATAAATGCCCCTTCGTGGATTTCATCATTTATCAGCAACGGGATTATCGGAGGTGTCGGTTCCGTTTTAATATTTTTACCTAATATAATGATTCTTTTTTTACTTTTATCATTCTTAGAAGATGTCGGTTATATGGCAAGGGCAGCCTTTGTTATGGATAGAATAATGCATGCAATAGGCCTTCCGGGAAGATCTTTTATTTCCA
The DNA here is from genome assembly GCA_003233545.1 of Spirochaetales bacterium. Taxonomy (GTDB): domain Bacteria; phylum Spirochaetota; class Spirochaetia; order SZUA-6; family SZUA-6; genus SZUA-6. The sequence continues at coordinate 6,177 of QILZ01000228.1, read as the reverse complement.
TTATACTTGGTTTCGGATGTAATGTTCCTGCAGTTATGTCCACACGAACTATTTCTTCGGAAAAGGACAGACTCCTTACTATATTAATAAATCCGTTTATCTCATGTTCGGCAAGACTTCCCGTTTATCTGCTGTTCACTGGAATTCTCTTTACAAAAAACCAGGGGCTGGTTGTATTTTCATTGTACACACTTGGAATCCTGGTTGCCGTCCTTTCGGCGAAGCTTTTTAAATGGACAATACCCATACTGAAAGGGCCTGTTTCTCCGCTCGTAATGGAACTGCCGCCCTACAGGATTCCCTCGGCATTGGGTGTTATAATACACATGTGGGAAAGAAGCAGTCTGTTTTTAAAGAAGGCAGGAACTATAATTTTTGCCGGTGTAATAGTTATATGGTTTCTTGCAAGTTTTCCCCTGTCTGCCGAATACGCAGGTGAAGCAAGTTTAGCCGGACAGCTCGGAAAATTCATAGCTCCTATATTCAGACCTGCAGGGTTCCCTTTCTGGCAGGCAGCAGTGGCTTTATTCTTCGGTATAATTGCAAAAGAGATCGTTGTCGGAACCTTCGGCACACTTTTCGGCGGCGAAGGTAAATTAGCAGCCGTAATCCCTGTTTACTTTTCACAACTTTCTGCTTACTCATTTATGGTAATGAGCTTGTTATACATACCATGTATCGCTTCTATAGGTGTAATTTACAGAGAGACAAACAGCTGGAAATGGACAGCTTTTTCCGTATTCTACAGTGTTCTTGCCGGATATTTAACTGCAGTGCTGATTTACCAGATAGGCTCTTTTTTACTATAAATCATTCGCCTATGAATCATTTACTTATTATCATCGGCTATGTTATATTATCCTAAAACAGCCTGAGAGAGTTGCCATGAAAAGGAATTTACCTTCCCATAGACATCTGTTTTACATAATGAGGTACAGATGCCGCAGATAGCTTTCGCAGCAAATTTTCTCTGGGTAATGATTCTTTCACTTTTCGGTCCTTCTCTCCCCGGTATCATTAAGGACCTTTCCATAGATTACCCTAAAGCAGGGTTGTTTTTTACTATTTTATCCGCGGGTTCGCTCCTCGGAACTACTTTCGGAAGCGTCGCATCGGATTATACCAATAAGAAGAACATCTTCCTTGTTTCGGCGGCTTTTCTTACAGCCGGGCTTATCCTTCTGGGTTTTTCCAGGACATATCTTTCCTTTCTGCTCTTTCTGACCATTCTCAGTATAGCCGGAAGTCCTATTGGAGCTGTTAGCCAGAGCATTATGCTCTACCTTTTTCCTGAACACCGCAATAGAAATTTAACGGTAATGGCTTTTTTCTCTGCTTCCGGCAGTTTTATCGCTCCTCTGATTGTTTCCTTTAACTACATAATCGGTAAGAACTGGCGCTTCCCCTTCTGGGAGACTGCCTTGCCCGGGATAATTTTATTTTCCTTAATACTCCCCACGTCCATTCCTAACCCTAAAAAGAAGGATACGGGAAAGGAAAAACTTTTCTCAATCCTCGGCAATCCAAAAGTACTCTTCAGTTTTATCATACTGTTTCTCTACATAAGCATAGATTTCGGCTTCTCATACTGGCTTGCCGAGTACATAAAAACCGTATTCTCTACCGGCATTCAACTTGCCAGTGCAGCCGTTTCTATCTATCTCGCAGGCACCATACTCGGACGGTTTCTTACTTCAAAGCTTTTAAAAAAGTTTTCACTTGTCAAAATAATCAGGATTCTTCCGCTCCTGGGACTTGTTTCCTTTTTATTGTTCCTTGCTGTACACAGCCTTACAGCTAAAATTATTATTGTATTTTTCTATGGGATAGGAGTTTCGCCCTTCTTCCCCCTTTTAATGGCTTATGGTACCTCCGCCTACCCGGAAAAACCAGGTACGATAACCGGTATTCTCTTCGCAGCAATCTCTCTCGGAGGGATGGTTTTTCCTTTCCTGTTAGGGGTAATCGCTTCGGTTATCGGTATCGGGCACGCATATTATTTTACACTGATACTTCTTATCTGTATAATTATACTTACCCGGATAAAGATTAAAGAACCGGAACCCGGAAAGAATACAGGTTGATTTTTTCTCCTCCGGCCGGAAATCGAAACTTTTAATATACGGCTCGCCCTGCATAGAACTACACCCTAAAAACGAAAAAAAGGTTAATGAATCAAACCTCTATATTCATAAGTATTTGCATTAACCCTGATATTTCTGTTACACTTTCCGTGTAGTAAATATATAATAAATTCCGGTTATGACGAATCTTCGTTTAATCTTTATATATGGGTAAGAAAATGAAAGAGCAGGAAATATGCGACCAGGTTGGATTTGACAATAACAGTATCCATCCTTTAACAGCATTTATACTTTTTACATCGACTCTTCTTTTATTCAGCATCTTGATTGTGATATTTAAGTTCAGGGAAAGTTTTATTTATATATTCATAATTCCATGTCTTGTATCGGCTTTTTTTTACAAAAGATGGCTGTACCTGTCTTTAATCCTGATTCTTTCTGCGGATGCTGTCTGGGTAACTTCTCATAAGATACAACACTTCGAATCTTCCGTTATTAATATTCTGTCCATAACAGCTATTATTATCATCACGGATGAAGTAATTCATCGGCTTATGGTATCCAGGAAAAAAGCGGAAATGCTTATCTGCAGTTATCAGAAAGAGCTGCAAAAACAGAATGAAGAACTCAGAAAATATATCAATGCCGTTGAGCATAGTGCAAATACGATAGTTATAACGGATAAAAATGGTATTATAGAGTATGTAAACTCAAAGTTTATCTCGATTACAGGGTATTCCAAAGAAGAAGTTCTGGGCAAAAATCCGGGAATTCTTAAATCCGGAGAACATGATAATGATTTTTACAAAAAATTATGGGAGACAATTAATTCGGGAAAAGAATGGCACGGGGAGTTCTTAAACCGCCGAAAGGATAACAGGTTATACTGGGAAGCAGCTAATATTGCTCCGATTTATGACCCGGAAGGACAGATTACCCATTTTATTGCCATTAAAGAGGACATTACCGCACAGAAAGAGGCGGAAATCGCCTTACAAAAATATGCTTCGAAATTGGAAACAAAAAATGCGGAATTGGATGCCTTTGCACATACCGTGGCTCATGATATTAAGAATCCTTTATCCGGCATAAACGGATATCTGACTCTCTTAAAACTTGATACCAAGGGGATTTTAAACAAAGAACAGTCCGGTTATATAGAAATGGTGCAGCAAAGTGTATATAAAATACGTGATATAATCGATGAACTACTCCTCCTGGCAAGTGTGCAGGGTATAGATGATGTAAAAACAGAAACACTCGATATGGGAAGCATTGTTGCAGAAGCTAAAAAGAGACTGGAATTTTTAATCCGGCAATTAAATGCCCGGATTGTTACTCCCGATACCTGGCCCGAAGCGGCAGGGCACAGGCAATGGATAGAGGAAGTGTGGTTTAACTATATGAGCAATGCACTTAAATACGGCGGCAGGCCCCCGCATATAGTGATAGGGGCGGATATCGAGCATGACGGCTATATTTGCTTCTGGATAAAGGATAACGGGCCTGGATTATCAAAGAAAGAAATAAAAAAACTTTTTACACCTTTTGAACGGCTTCAGCAATCCGGCACCAAGGGGCACGGACTAGGGCTTTCTATTGTACAGAGAATTGTAAAGAAATCAGGAGGCCGTGCCGGCGTGGAAAGCAGAAATGGCGAAGGAAGCAGATTTTATTTTACTCTGCCGAATAGCAAAGGCTATAAAGACTAAAGTAGTTTTAAATGAATTTATACGATTTTAAAACCGTGCCTGCAGTTAATCAGGGAGTGCAGTCCTCTTTAAGTGAATATTAATATGACTTTTTGGTTTAAAGAAGAAGAATGGGAGGCTCTCTGCAGGCACTGCGGGTATGTCGAAAAATTCCGTTTCCGGAGAAAATTATTTAAATAGTAAAAACATAGAAGCTCCTGTTATCGATCCACCTGGAGATTATCTCAGAAAAGAAGCATTTGGATCTCCTTAAAACCTTTCTTTTACTATGCCATTTATCACGAAAAATATGAGATTCCTGCTGTTGCCATAGATTCGGGTGAATCACATGGCAAACCATCTTTCAGGCAAGGCTGCAAGGTGAATAAATGATAACCGGATAGCCATAACCGTAGAAGATCTTTTAAAATAAAGTTGGGTTAGTTCCCCGTTTTCACATTTTGCTGTTTGATGTCAATTCGAAAAACGAGCTGCAGGATTTACATTTGCCTATGGCGCGGAAGTAATACTTTATAGCAAAGTAGGTTAACAATCCAGCGATAAAACCAAACGCCATATTCCAAATAATAGATATTCCCGCTGTGACAGCAGCAGGGATGATATCTTTTGCTCGTAATGTTAAAGCATATTTCGCCAGAACAATACCCACCATGAACAGCATCGCACCGATAATGCCCGCCGGGAAAGCTGCAAACAGCCCGACGATGGTCTGAGAGAAAAATAGCCCGAGACTGATTTCGATAATTCCTTCGATTATGTTCGTTCCGCCCGTCCGTGCGCCGAAATAGTACTGCCCGGCAAGCCCGCCGGCGCCGTGACACATCGGCATTCCACCGAAGAAAGCAACGATGACATTTATGACACCCATGTTGAGGGCTAATTTTTTTTCACCGACCGGCCTCTTGGGCCAGTATTCTTTGATTAAAGCCGCTGTGGCGATAATTGCATTTGTCGCAGTCAATGGGAGTTGAACAAATCCCGCCAGTATCATTGCCTGGTAAATGTCCCGAAAGCCGAATTTTGTAATAGGCGGAAGCTCAAATCCGACTTGAAATATATTCAACAGATTCCCTTTTATTGCAATAACAGCGATACCTAAGACAATTAAAACGACAGCGGCGGGCGCATACCTGTTTTTCCGCAAGGTCAGGACGATTACAATAGCAATGATGCCCAGGATAACATTGACAATCCACTCGTTGGACATTACTGTTAATTTTTGCCAGCCGATAATCCACTTTATCCCCTGCCATCCCAGCATGACTCCCAACGCTATTTGAATACCTCTGACTACTGATTTTGGTGTATGATTTGCTAACTTTTGAGTCCAGCCTGTTAAAGACATGAACAGCCACACAATCCCTGTGCCAAATCCCGATGCATAAATCAATTCAGGCTTCCATTTTTGTGCTATTGCCATAACAGCGATGACTTTCTTCGGCTGCAAAGGCATCGGAAGTTTGTAAACCAATCCCAATGCGATATTCGTTAACCCCATCATCACAAGGAATCCTGCCGGATTCATGCCGTTGACCACAATGTATCCGATCGCAAGTGGAAACAGCGTCCCAAAATCTCCCATCGAGCCTGCTAATTCCTGTAAACTGAATTCAAAGCTGCCTATGCGCATTTTTCTTTTTCCCTTGCTTCTCCAGCCGATTGTAAAATTTATATCACAGGTTTACCAGGGTTTTTTGTTAGCCACAATTATCCGGAGCCAGGTAAAAATTAAAATCGATACCTTACCGGATATTCCCGATAACCCGTACTAACTTTTCTGCAAGGAGCGTCTTATTACAATTCTTTAATTCGACTCTGTTACCCAGCCTGTCGATAATAAACCCGGTAGTTTTATCCGAAGCAATAGCAGAATTAGTATTAGCAAGTATTACATCCATACTTTTCTCTCTCAGTTTATTCAGCGCATTCTCTTTTAAGTTTTCAGTTTCCAGGGCAAATCCTACCATTACTTGTTTTTCTTTAATCTCCGAAAGCTCCTTAAAGACATCGGGACCTATAGGAATCTTAAATTCAAAATATCCTTCCCTTTTCTTCAGTTTATTCTTTTCCGGCTCATTTATAAAATCGCTTAAAGCCGCAGAACTAACATAGATGTCAATATCCGGGAAAATATGTTTTGCCTTTTCCAGTACCTGACCGGTGGTTTCAACTACGAATATTCTCTCTGAATAAATGGAAATCTCAGGAAATCTTTCCAAAACCTTTTTATTACAAATAAAAAAGATCCGGGCGCCCCTCATATAAAAAGCAAAAGCAATTTCGACCCCGGTTCTGCCCGAGGCATCATTCGTTATATACCGTACAGGATCGATATATGCCCTTGTCGCCCCCGCGGTAATAAGAACACACTTTCCTTTAAA
>QILZ01000096.1 GCA_003233545.1 Spirochaetales bacterium | reverse complement strand
CTCAGTTTTTCAATATTCCGCTTAACAGCTTTATTATTAAACATAGCCGTGTTCATGGACGGGAAAATCAAGACAGGAGTACCATCCATGGCCAGCATAGAAGTGCTTAACAAATCATCCGCTATGCCATTGGCAATCTTGCCGATTATATTTGCAGTTGCAGGTGCTATAAGAATAATATCTGCCCACCTCGTTAATTCTATATGCTCGATATATACACGGGGAGCAAACATCTCAGAATTGCATTCATTTAGACTTAAGGTTTCCACAACGAGAGGATTTACAAAGTGATGAGCATTCCCGGTAAGGATAACCTTAACTTCATCACCGTTTTTAACAAACAATCTTATAAGTTCATATATCTTATAAGCCGATATACCCCCGCTTATACCAATCAGAATTTTCATCAGCAAGGTCCTTTACACGAGTTTTATTTTTTTTGCTATGGACTGAAATCCGAAAAATGCAAGTTTCTCTTCATAAAATACATTCTTTATCCTGAGTCCGTCCCTAAAATCCCTGCTGTCATACAGCGGGAGACTATCTCCCCCGGCTAATATCAAAGCAGAGACCCTGTAATTCTCTGCTAATTTGTTAACGATTCCCTTTATTCCGTACAATAAACAATTCCTTATTCCATTTTCGACTGCCTGCCGGGTATTCCTTCCGAGTATATCCCTGTGTTCTCTTTGATATCCGAATTCAGGAATACATGTATTAGCCATTAATACTTTATATTGCAATTGCTCGCCCGGAATTATTACCCCGCCCTTAAAGATATTATCCTTTTCCCCCCTGCATAACAAATCGATAGTAACTGCACTTCCGGCATCGATAACAATAAAATTGGCCATATTGCCTTTTGCAAGCGCACCTTCTATATTAACCAGCCTGTCTATTCCTACAGTCTCCGGATTTTCAATATCCAGCTCAAAAGAGAAAGGGAACTTATAGTCTATCTTAATCAGCTTTACATTTTTACTCAACATCTCAAGACCGTATCCGGAAACACTTGAAACAAGAAAAAGATCAGGCTTCCCCGAATGAAAAAAATGCTCCAATTTGTCTTTACCATCCTGGTAGGAAAAGAAAAACAAACTTTCATCCTGTCCGTAGATCTTAATCGCAGTATTCCCGATATCAGCAAAAAACAAATTCATTCCGTATCCGGCACTCCTTTATAAACTTCCCCACTCTACCTTTAAAAACACTGTTATGGCAATCTATGAACGGTGTTTTTATTTATTCATCCCGTATTTCTCCATAATTATTGACATTGCAAGACATTAAAGAATATAATCGATTTAGATTCAAAACGGAAGCAGATGGGATCCGGTGGTCCCCGCGGTCTTCAAAACCGTTGGCTGCATAACCGCAGCGGCAGGTTCGATTCCTGCCTCTTCCGATATGTTTAATATCCGGAATCCCGTATGAATAAAACTAATTTCTCTCATCTTCCGCAAATAGGAAAACTCCTCGAAGACCCGCACCTTAAAAAATGGTTTCCCCTGATTACAAGACAATTAACCGCCGTAATAGCTTCCGATACATTGCAGAAAGTAAGATTGGCAGACAATACATCGATACCCGGCAGAGATACTATGATAAAAGAAATCGAAAGAAAATGCAGAAATACAAGCCGCAGGAGAATAATCAAATTGATAAATGCAACGGGAATTATTCTGCATACCAATATGGGAAGAACCCCCATACCATCTGATGTATGGAACAAGGTTTCGGATATTAATACCGGATATTCCAACCTCGAACTGGACCTTGCTACCGGAAAACGCGGGAGGAGGAACGGACTTATACCGGAACTTTTATCGATTCTGACAGGTTCCGAAGCATCACTTATTGTAAATAATAATGCAGCAGCTGTCTTTCTAATACTATCTGCATTTGCAAAAGGAAGAGAAGTTATCGTATCGAGAGGGGAACAGGTTCAGATAGGCGGAGGCTTCCGTATTCCCGAAATACTATCCTTATCCGGGGCGAAACTTGTAGAAGTAGGCACGACCAATATAACAAAACTCTCCGATTACAAGCGTGCGATAACGGAAAATACCGCCATGATTCTTATGGTACACAGATCGAATTTTTCCATACAGGGCTTTACAGAAAATCCTTCGGTATCCGATATAGCATCGATCATCCCGGGGAATGTTATCCTTGTGGTGGATCAGGGTTCGGGAAATACAACAGAGGATATTCAGGGAGAGAAAAAAGCAGGATTATATATTAAAAATGGTGCGGATATTGTGTGTTTTTCCGGAGACAAGCTTTTCGGCGGACCTCAGGCGGGAATTATTACCGGGAAAAAAAACCTAATAGAACAATTATCCGACAGTCAGCTTATGCGTGTATTTCGCCCGGGCAAGACAATTTTTTCCCTCATGGAAGAATACCTGATACAAAAAATAAACGGTAAACTCACAGGACATGCAGAAACCATATTGAATCTGCCCGTTAAGGAATTAAAAAGGAGAGGCAATAAGATCTTAAAAGGCCTCGACCGGAGGTATGCAAAATTAGTGGATTCTTTCATATCTACAGGCGGTGGGAGTGCCCCCGGAGAAACTTTCCCTTCGGTTTCACTCGCCCTTCTTCTTCCCGGCAAACCGGAGAAAATTCTTGCCCGGCTCAGGAACCTCGAAACACCCATAATAGGAACAATTTCAAAAGACAGGGTTCTCTTAAATTTAGCCACAATTAATCCCGATGAATTAACCTACGTAGGTGTATCTTTAAAACAAATTATGGACGAGTACGGCGACCAATGCATATCGTAGGCACCGCAGGTCATGTGGATCACGGCAAAACCGAACTTATAAAGGCACTTACCGGTGTGGACACCGACCGCCTGCCGGAGGAAAAGGCGAGAGGCATGACCATAGACTTAGGGTTTGCACATTTTAAAGACGATTACGGGCAATCGATCGGGGTTATCGACGTCCCGGGACATGAACGCTTTATACGAAATATGGTAGCGGGATCGTGGAGTTTAAGCTGTGCAATGCTGACAGTGGCAGCTAATGAGGGATGGATGCAGCAGTCCGAAGACCACACCAGAGTTTTAACAGCCATGGATGTAAAAAAAATTATCGTTGTTATAACAAAAAGCGACCTCACAGATATGACACAGTCAGTACTTACTAAGGATGATGCCGTTTCAAGGGTTAGAAAAATCAGCGGTATAACCCCCGAATCAATAATTGTTTCCGCCCGAACAGGTGCAAATATCGATACACTTAAAAACCTTATAATAAAAACCTTAAAATCCGTGCAGGTTAAAAGTTCGGATTTTCCCTGTATCTATATAGACAGGGTTTTTACCGTGAAAGGAACCGGAACTGTCATTACGGGGAGCCTTGCAGGAAGAGCTATCACAATCGAAGATGAACTTGTTTTACTGCCGGCTGGTAAAAAAATAAGAATCAGAGGAATTCAATCATATTTTAAAGATGTGCAGAAAGCCCAACCCGTTTCCCGCGTTGCCTTAAATATTTCCGGACTCAAAAAAGATGAATTAAAAAGAGGCGATTTAATCACATCGGAAAAAACTCAATTTACCGTCGAGAATGAGTTCATAGCAGAAATCAACCGCCCGGTTACATCCGATACAGTTCTGACAATATCCGGCTCGAATGAATCTTTAATAAAAAACCACTCCGAAACCGAGATAGCACTGGGGACCGGTCATGCACCTGCATTAATACATTTCATTTATAAGCGGCAAATAGCAAGGATAGTATTAAAATCTCCCGCCCCATTGCTTCTTAACCAGCCGTTTTTAATTATCAGGCATGGCGGAAGTACTATACTGGGAAATGGGAGGGTGGCATGGAAGGGGAAAACGGAAAGAGAGATCAGAAAGAAACTCGTAGAAATCCTTGTTTCCATGCAGCCCCTTACTGCTGAAAAGAATATTAACGAGCTTAAATTACGTCTCTTCGGATACGCCGAAAACGCACACTCGGAGGGTTCTGACCTCGTTATTTCAGGAAAATGGACTTTTACAGAAGAAAAATTCAGGAAGATAAACCAGGCTATCTTAAAACTTGCAGGTTGTCACGGCGGGATAACGGAAACCGAACTTAAAGACAGAGTCAATATACCGCGGAAAGCCCTTAAGAGTATATTGGAAAACCTTTTAACCAGTGGCAGTTTAAAAAAAATCCGGGATTTCTATACACTTAAGGCTCTGCCCGGGCACAATCCGGAAACGGGTCTTTCTCCTATGGCAAAAAAATTACTCGGTGATCTGGAAAAAACTAAAAATGGTTATGAGCCTAAAAAAGAGAAAATTCAGGGCGCACGGAAAGAAATCCGAACTCTCGTCCGCCTTGGTCTTGCAGTTCCTACCGAAGGAGGCATATACTACTCGAAAGAAAACTACTCGAAACTTACCGCCCTAATACTGAAAGGTTATAATCCGGAAGACAGGTTTTCCATACCGGAAGCAAAAGAAAGGACATCCCTCTCCAGAAAGTATATAATACCTCTTCTTAACCGAATGGAAAAAGACGGATACGTAAAGCGCGACGGAAATGAACGCGTGGTATTAAAATCTTAAAAAACTTTTCGGTTTTCTTTGTAATATTTCCAGACGGAATACCCGATCATCGCAACAACCGTTATAATATACGGAAATGCAAGTATAAAATCGGCAGGTATTTTTGTTGCCCCCTGGGCATAGTTGGAAAAACTCTCGGAAAAACCAAATACAAAGGAAGCTATAACAATACCAAAGGGGTTCTTATTTCCAAGATAAATAGCAACCAGCGCAATCCAGCCCCTTCCGGATGTAATATTGGGAACAAAAGCGCCGAGATTCAATGTAAGTACAGCTCCCGCAATACCGCATGTAAATCCCGATATCAATATTGCAGCAAGCTGGTAATTTCTCGGTTTTAATCCCAGGGCTGTAATTGCCCTCGGATTGTACCCTGTACCGCGCAGTCTCATTCCGAAGGGGGTTTTATATATCACGACAGCCGCTATTATAACTATGAGCCAGCTTAAATATACAAAGATATTATGCCCTATAAAGATATCTCCGAACATGGGTATTTTCTGTAGAAAGGGAATATTAAGAGACGGAAGCTCGGGAAGATTCTTAAAAAGAATAACTCCTTTATTGCCGAATATCTTAAAAGCCAGTACCACGGTTAGTCCGGATGCAAGCAGGTTGGTTGCAAGCCCGGAGATAAAGATATCAGCTTTTAAATACAGGCTGATCAGACCGAAAATAAGGGCGATAAACATGGTAATAACTATCCCGAACAGAACACCTAAAAAGAGACTGCCTGTCGATGCTGCAAATATAACGCTGAAAAATGCTCCTATAAGCATTAATCCCTCGAGAGCAATGTTAAGCATTCCTGTAAGTTCGGTAAAAAGACCGCCGATAGCAGCAAGGAGAAAAGGAGTCATTATGCCTACTGCATTGTGTATCACCGGGAAGTAATATCCGCTCTCGTTCATTCCGTCCTCCTTTTTCTATACCTGATAAAATCTTTTAAAGCCTGCGCGGTTATGAGAAAGTAAATAATAGATTCGACAATAGCCGCAATCTCGAATGTCACATCAGAATGAATCATCGCGGCACTTGCCCCGGCTTCGATGTAGGCAAAAAATATTGCAGCCGGAATAACAGCGAGAGGGTTGTTCCTGGCAATAAGCGCCACAGCTATTCCGTTCCAGCCCATGCCGAAACTGAATCCTTTTACACTCATATGATAGGTACCCATTACGGATACGGCTCCGGCAAGTCCCTGGAAGGATCCGCTTAAAATCATGGGCAGAACAAGGTAAAATTTCACCTTTATTCCTCCGTACCTGGAAAACTCTCTGTTAAGTCCGCACATGCGCATTTCGTATCCCCAATGTGTATAAAACATAAAAAAGAAAACAAGGAAGGCAGTAAGAACCGCGAAGAATATGCTTATATCCAGTTTGGATGGAGGAAAAATCTGCATAAACCGGTACTGTTTTGCTATTTCTCTTGTTGTCAAAAGATTATTTGCAGGATCATCCATAGGTCCCGTAATAAAATAATTAACTATTAAAACCACAGCCCCGGAGATAAGAAAAGAGGAAATAAGCTCATCCGTTCCCCATTTCATCTTAAAAAGACCGGAAAGTCCGGCAAGAACCGCACCCACACCAATTGCGGCAAGAATTGCAAGACTGCCCCCGATAAATCCATTCGCCTCAGGCAGAGCAAGACATACAGCCGTTGCCGCAAGTGCACCGGAATATACCTGGCCTTCCCCGCCTAAGTTAAACGTCGATGCCTTAAAGGCGATCGCTATCCCCAGGCCGGTAAAAATAAGAGGAATCGCCGAGTTAAGCATATTCCCGAAGTAGTACCTGTTAAGGAACGGCCCTATAAAAAAGTACCGGATTGTTTTAGCAGGATCTTTGCTTAAGAATAAAATGAGAACAATTACAATAAGAAAAGCAATTCCCATGGTTACGGAAAGGCTGAAAATATTAACAAAGATATTCTCCGGATTTTTTTTCCGCTTCACAATTAACTTCACTATTATTATCCTTCTCTTTCAGTTAAAGTCATTCCTGACGCCCATCATATACTCGCCTATCAAAGCTTTCGAAATACTTTTGTCATTTGTGAATCTGCCCGTTATCCGGCCTCTATACATAACCACTATTCTGTCTGCGAGGTTCATTATCTCATCGAGGTTGGAAGATATCAGAAGCACGGCTATTCCGTTCTTTCTGAGTTTTAGAATATTTTCATAGACAAATTCACCGGATGCGACATCCAGCCCCCAGGTCGGTTCGGAAAAGATTATCAGTTCCGCATTTGTTGCAAGTTCCCGTGCAAGAATAACCTTCTGAATATTTCCCCCGGAAAGAGTACCTATCGGAACCGAAGTATCTCCCGTTATGGAATAGCTTTTAAAGAGATTATTAACAAAAACACTGATTTTTTTCTGATTAAACACTCCGGCTTTTAAGAAATCATGATGCCTTGTAATAATCATATTTTCCCTGACAGTCGAATCGAGGCAGGAGCCCCTGTTAAGCCTGTCTGCAGGGACATACCCCAGTTCTTTCTCCCTGAACTTAGAGGCAGGAAGCCCGGTGATATTTTCTCCTTTGTAGAATATTTCACCCTCTGAAACCTTAAACAAACCGGTAACAACATCCTCCAGCTCGCCGAGACCATTTCCTCCCACACCGGCAACACCGACAATTTCACCCGCCCGTACCTTAAGATCGATACGGTCCAAAAGAGGCCGCTCCTGCCTTTTTAACTTTAAAGATACATTCTTAAGCTCCAGTACGACCGCTCCCGGTGATACCGGATCTTTTTTAAGCTTAAACAGAACACTTTTGCCCACCATCAGTTTTGCAAGTTCTTTTTGATCCACATTTTCCGTTTCTTTAACGGCGACAACCTCTCCCCTTCGCATAACAGTTACGCGGTCGGAGATTTCCTTTACCTCATCTAACTTATGAGTAATTATGATGAAAGTCTTTCCCTGATTTTTCAGCTCTCTGATATTATCAAATAGCCTGTTTATTTCCTGTTCCGTTAGTACGGAAGTAGGCTCATCCAGAATAAGAAGGTCAGCTTTTCTGTAAAGCATTTTAACAATTTCGACCTGCTGCATTTGGCCTACAGTAAGATCGGCAACTCTTGATTCGGAATTTATGTTAAACCCGTACTTTTCTATTACACTCCGCACATCCCGAACGGACTTATCCCTGTTAAAAAAAAGACCGTTTTTTTTCGGTTCTATCCCTAAAACAACATTTTCCGCAACGGTAAATTCTCTGATAAGCCTGAAATGCTGATGAACCATTCCAATGCCCAGCCTGTTAGCATCCATCGGACTATGAATAGAAACCTGTTTTCCATTAAGAACAATCCTTCCCTTATCAGGGCGTTCCAACCCGTAGAGGATTTTCATCAATGTTGATTTACCGGCCCCGTTCTCGCCGACAATCGCATGGATCTCATTTTTCTTTACAACAAGGTTTACATTCCTGTTAGCCTGTACTCGATTCTCGGGAAAATATTTACTTATCCCTTCCATAGTAAGATACAGTACGTGGTTTAACACTGTTAAAGTTCAGGCACCTTTAACGAGAGTTTCCCGCTTCTGAATTCCTTTACAACTTTACTCATCTTTTCACGTACATCTTTTGATACGGTCTTAATGTAAATCGGATCATCTTCGATAAAATCAACATACCCGTCGGCTGCATTTACTATATCTGCAGTTCCATACTTAAGCTTGCCCTCGATTGCCTCCGTAACAACTTTATAAACAGCTTTTTCCTGATAAAGTACGGAACATCCTACGATCGTTCCCGGTGCGGTCTTATACTCATT
>QILZ01000167.1 GCA_003233545.1 Spirochaetales bacterium | reverse complement strand
GGAATTAAAGAATCCGCCTGCAAGAATCAAAATAATCATTAATACTACATTATCCGAGAGAGGGAAAAGAGCCCAAAAAAGGGATATTGCCAGCGCTCCTATACTAAAATAAAAAAAGCGTTTGGCCGGTGATATTCGTACTACAGAGGTAAAGAGCATTCCCAGAAACATTCCTGCTGTCATTCCAGCCATAACAATACCATATTTTGCCGGTCCGAGTACCACATTACGCTGGAACAAAGGGAGGATAAGAACAATTCCAATAAAGGCAAAAAAATTTAAAAAGCTTGCCATAAAAAAGAGAAGCCGTAAGCCTTTAATATCCCAGGTAAACTTAAGGCCCTCTTTCATATCTTCCCAAAAGTGTTTTTTACCTCCCGGATGATAAACTTTCGGAATTGTCATAAAGATTTCAGTAAAAGCGGAGAAGAGATAGGAAAGCCCATTTATAAGAAACATCAGGGGCGCTCCGAGTACTGTATATAAGAAACCGCCAGCCGAACTACCCACAATATTGGATCCTGTCCGGGTCATAGAAATAAGGGAGTTTGCCCGAATTGTCTTGTCCTTCTGCACAAGGTCCGGAATAATAGAGCTCACTGAAGGATTAAAAAATGCTGCACCAAAGCCGATTATTATTCCGGCACCAAACACCATCCACACTTTTACCCACCCCAGTAGAGCAGCAGCCCCTACAAAGACAACGACAATACCGCGAAGCAGATCCATACAAACTATAATCCACTTCCGGTTAAGTCTATCTACCAGTACTCCGGCAAAGGGAGATACAAGCACCCTTGGAATTGCAGATGCAGCCATTAAAGCCCCCATAATAGCGGTAGAACCGGTAACGGCAAGTATCCAAAAACCGAGTGCTATTTCATAGGCAACATCACCAAGAGAAGATACAAGTTGACCCTGCCATAGAAGAAAAAAATTGATATTCATCAGCTTTTCAGATTTTTTTATAATTTTTTCACCCATACTTTACAATATCCTCATAGATCATCTAATGCCCGGTGCAGGCACTATATTCTGCCACACAATTCCCATATATGAGCGAATAATATACAACAAAACCTGTAGAATTTGCAACAAACACGGGTAAAGGGCAAAAACCCGATACGTGGAACTGCCATATATGACTGTTAAGAAAATATCCGAATGCAGGATATGAATTTAGTTTCGATAATACCCGTTACATGATTCGATGGGCGACACTGGAGTCGAACCAGTGACCCCTAGCGTGTCGAGCTAGTGCTCTAACCATACTGAGCTAGCCGCCCGAATAATATTCCTACCTGTTTACATAATACACAAAGACCTTTTTGTCAATATTAACTAAAGCTTATGAGCTGCCATATCCTTTATTTTTTCAAATAATATTTCCAGAATATCGACCCTCTGCTCCGATGTGAGCTTCTTCGAATGTACTGCCCGGTCGAGAACAGTCCGCCTGACGGAAATATCAGGGTCCCTGACCAGTTCCATTAAAACTTTATACGGCGTATTGGAATGCCTGGCGACCCCCACCCTTATTTCGGTATGTTTTGAATGTGATAATTTCTGCAGAGTTGTTCCGCGTGTATTTTTATTAAGAACCTTTTCAAGCTCATCCATGTATGCCCGTGAATGCGCCTCGAGCTCACTGTAATTCGACCACCTTTCTCCACCTGCAGCATCGACGATTAAGCATGTCGCCCTGTCTCCCCGGGAATAAAAATATTCAGCCGTATCAAATGTATCTTTCGGTGTATATATTTCACCCTCTGTCCCGTTTATTGTAACTATCATCCCATCTTCTATAAAATCATGAATACGTTTTTCATAGTACACATCGAACCCTGTAACTACCGGTATTGTCAGGTATTCTTTTGCCAGCTCGATTACACGCGACAATGCACCCCCCCTTTCCGACACGATACCCTCTAAATGGGGGTCAGAAAAATAACGCCCGATATTCTTTCCTAAATTGTTAGTAAGCAGTATATAGTCCTCATCGGATTGATTCGGATTAAGCCGTTCTATATACCTTATTTTTGCCGTTACAGTCCCGGAAAGTGCTCCGATTGCTTTTAGTTTTTTCCCCGTATAAACCCTGTTTGTTTTTTGAATCAATTTAATAAAACCGGATTCCGGATCTATCTGTACCTCTTCCCCGTTATAAGGAGCAAGAAGATTAAGGGCACCCCGGTTCTGCAGCAGGGTAATGCCTTTCCCCTTTGTAATAATAGCGGAATGACTTCCGGGGCCGCCCTGCTCCACTACAAGTGCATTAACCTTATCCAGTTCTATCTTAACACCGGGTTTTAATTCTCTTATTACAAGTATATCATTTTCATTTACGGAAGATAAATCATTCTCATCTTCCAGAACATTTATCCATCCGGTTGTTACAGGACCTTTTGTAACAACATTACCTCTGGCAATTTCCTTGCCGACATAATAAACACCTCTGCGCTTTTTTTGATGTTTCTTTACATCGATAAAAAATCTCGTTTTAAGCCCGTAAATGGTACGCGTGCCATAAAATATATGATGGTTTTCAATCGAAAAGGATAACTGAATCTTCATCCCTTCTGCCATTTTCGCAAGGTCTTCCGATGCATTCTCCATATTAATAAGTGCATTTAAAAGTTCTTTCCCGGACAAAAGATTATCCGCCCCTCTTTTGCCGTTTCTACAGGTCATCACACTAACATAGTAACCGTTTTTAGCCGGTATGCCCCAGAATATCTTTCCCGAAAAATATTCGGGAAGCGAATTAAGCATGGTGCCGATAACCGACACACCTTTCCTGCTGTAAAGACCGAATCGTGTTTTTTTAAAATCAGGCAGAATTACAACAAAGCCGTCTCTGGAACTGAAATATTTAACTCTCTTCTTTCTCTTCTGAAAAAAGAGTATAAGTTTTGCACCGATCTTTTTATCCTTAATCAACTTCTCCGGATCCGTTAGTTTCGGGCGGCTTAAATAGGGATATGCTTTTTTAATATATGAAATAAAAAGACCTTCTTTTGCAAACATATCCTGAACAAAGGGAAGAAAGAGCAGTCTCTTTAAATGATACGATAATGAATTTATGCCTTCTTCACCTTTAACAACAGAATCCTTTAGATTCGACGGTACTTTTTTAAGCCACTTTAAAGGTTCATTAATCATTCCTTCGCGCACAAAAAATGCCAGCCGCAGAACAATACTGAAAAGATTCTCATAATCCAGAATAAATGCAAGAATATCCGCTTCTCTCCTGGAAAGGAGCCTGGTATTACACATTTCCTTTTTATACGGATCATACGTAAACAACGTCAACCGGGAACCCAGATAGTTATCTCCGGAAGAGTATACATCATGCACTTTTATACCTATGCCGAATGGTTTTACATGATACCCGGAAATTTCCGTTGTTTTATCATCTTTATAACCAAAGGGAATCCATGTATTTAAGTTAATGCCGTAACCTGTAGTAATAACATACTTATCCTCATACAACTGGCGGACAGCATCGCGGGCAATCAGAATTCCTCTTTTATTTCTGTGCAGAGCGGGTTTTTCAGGATAGGGTCCCTTGTATTCATCCTTCTGTCCTATTTTATGAAATGTATCGGCAAGCCCGGAATTATGTATCTCCCTTATGGGCGATAGTTCTTTTTTATCACATATTTTATTTAGTCCGCTGGATTCCCAGCCGTCAAAAACTATATTACCGCCGAGCAGTTCGGGAATGCCGGCTACCGGAGGTGTAAGCCGCATCTCCCGCATCATTAAACCCGGCAGGGATTGTTTTTCATCGATCGATATATGAAAAGCACCCGATTCACAGTAATTACACATGGAATCCTGTCCGAAAGAAAGATTCTTGTTTTTAAGAAAATCTTCCAGGTTATGAAGAGGTACGTACAAATTTCCGTTCTCAAGTACTTTGCGTACCTTTTCAACATCCATTTCTATTATTTTTCGAAAATCCCTTACCGCCTGCGAAGGATTTTCGTTAAACAGTATTACCAGGTCTTCCTGTAAATACGAAAGCCTCCCTTCCGTTAAATATTTCCATTTTTTTAACTTTTTTTCCGTAATTTCCAGAACAAAGAAAAGTGACCAGTGGAAATCTTTTAAAAGTGCGGAAACGAGATCTTCCCTGGATAAAAGAAACGAACTTTTTTCCAGCAGGGATAGAGAATTTTTCAAATCATCGATTTTGATCGATGTAAGATTCTTAATAAGATCGATTGCCGGACGTATTGCAAAGGAACTCCGGAAACCATCTAAGATTATGCGTGTTGCACCGACACGTATAATCTTATAGGCGCCGTAAAGCTTCTCTACCTGTTCGGCCGTAATATTTTCAAAAACAAAAGCTAAGTCGGACAATCTGTGTTCTATATGATCCTCCGCTTTTTCCACTATTGCATCTAAAAAGTACACACCCAAAACCGTCAGGAGCTGACGGGTATGATCGGAACCTAACCTGTCGAAAGCATCCAGCATACGATTTATTTCTCTGAAATGAAAAATAATAACATTTTCAGTCTCTTCCCTGTGGATAAGATCTTTTAATATATCCCAGGCTTCCGCACGCACGTAACTGTACGTTTCCAGGGTATGAGTAATAATACTTGTGGGATCTCTCTTTGTTTTTTTAATAACCGACTGGAAAATCGTTTCTATTGCAATCTCATATAGCGGGACCTCACTGCTGCTGTGAAGTGCGGAAAGCATATAAAATACCGCACGTATGGTTTCTTTGCCCGGCGGCTCTTTAAAATGAACATAATTATTATCGATATTCAAAATATTTTTTGTATCCGGATCATGTATAAGAGATTTAAATGAATGTTCAAGTCCCCTGGAACCTGTTTCGGGATCGAGTGCCTGATTAATCGCATCGATAAACGCATTAATTGCAGCACCCATGATATCATAATCTACAAATGAGCCGATAAATGTTTTTCCGGTACCGGTATCATCAACCTGAATGGTTACTTCGACAAGTCCTTCTATTCTGTGGGCAACCATCCTTATTTCTATGGGATGATTCGTATTAAGAACAAAACGGCCCTCACCAATCGCTGCCTGTGCAGCTTTTATCGAGGAATTAACCACTCCCTCGATATCCTCTGCAAATCCTTTTATTTGTTTTCCGTTTTTTAAAAGTATAACTTCCGCATTATAAAAACCCTTCTTAGAAGCGGATTCCATGGCATAGGAGTACAATGAAACATCAGGTTTTGCCCTTCCGGCAGAAACCGCGTTCAGGAGATCATCTATATTAATACCTTCTTTAAATAGTTCCTCTATTTTATGCAGGTATTCGGTCAGGCGTATTTCGTTTTCAGTAATTAGTTTTAAAAAGATATTGTCTTGCACAGAGTAAAAAATAGTTTACAGGATATATTTAGTCAACTAAAGCCTTTACTATTTGGCAGAGAAAGAGCCGCGCATTATAAACTGAAGCGGAGATCTTGCTCCTTTAACCTTCGGGCTGTTAAAAATAACTCCGCCTGCATATTTTCGAACTGCATATACATAGATAATCGGAGGATTAAAAAACCTGTCTGCAGCATTTACCGGTTTAAAATGTTTAATCTCAAAAATCCACTGATTCTTTTTTTCTCTGAAAGTTCCTTCGAAAACAGCCTTTCCTTTTACTGTCTCCTTTACAAACCGGAATTTCTCATTGTTGAGTGTAAGTGTCTCTTTAATTCTTAACTTTGTATTTTCACTCTTAAAAACAAGAACTCTCGTATATACTTTCGCGGCACATGAAGCGATTATTAAGACAAGAAGAATTCCGAGTACAGTATAAACAAACTTTTTCATATTTTCCTCCTGCAATCAAGTATAACACACGAAAGAATATTCAACATTATTTATTTTTAAGACAGTGTAACGCCTTTAAGATGACTAAACACAGGAAGATTAAGTCTTGCCTGATACTCCATGATATCTCTCTCGAATTCATTTCTGCCGCACAGATAATCATCCAGTATTAAATCTATCCCCCTGACTCTGACGGTTATCATCCGTCTTAAGAGGGAACGGATTAATGCGGTATCTTCATCATCACCCTTAACTTTATTGAGCCTGTTTAAATCTTTTCGTAATAGTATCTCCATCTTTACCAATTCATTAATCCAATCCATATTTCCTCCAAAATATATAGTTCACTTTTTAGATGGAGTTAGAAGTGTCCTTCATTTATATTATCGGATTTAGTTCGATTTTATATAAAATATTTAAGATTTTTTTAGAACAAGTAAAACTCTTTCCAGAACCTTTTTTCTGTCGAGAGGTTTTACAATATAATTCTTGGCACCGATAAGAAGGGCTTTTTTTACCAGGTCCTGTTTTCCGAGAGCACTTACCATAATTACCCGTGCATTTTTATCAAATTCTATAATCTTTTCAAGAGATGCAATACCATCCATTTTCGGCATAGTTATGTCCATAGTTACCAGATCGACATTCGGATAAAGTTCCTTGTATTTTTCCAGCCCTTCCGCACCGTCAGATGCAGTACCTACTATCTCGAATCCTTCGGAACTTAAGATCTGTGCAATTTGTTTTTTTACGAACATAGAATCATCGACGAGCAATACTCTATAAGATGTTCCGTCCGGTTTGCGTCCCTCCGGCGTACGTTCATTGATACTCGGAAAGTCGGTCTTTGTTTTCATTTCTATCCCCCCTATTCTGCTAATCTTTTTCCTTTACCGCGACATTAATCTCGAGCTTACCAAGCGGCATCTCGATAGGAACAATAAGAGCCTCTATGGAAACATCCGAAACTTCCATTTTTTCGCCTGTAAAAATTGCAGGCGGAGTAATATTGAATTTATATCCGAGATCGGACAATTTCGTAACCGATTGGGCTGTTATCATATTTGCCAGTTCATTTATCGTCGCTTTGGCAAGATCATCCAGTTTGGTCATTTCCTCACCATTCATAGCGGAAGCTATTGCAAGTGCCGTTTCTTTTGACATATCAAAGAGAACTCTTCCTTCCACATCACCGGTTAAACCTACAATAGCAGTAACGCCCAGTACAGGCTGCGAAGATGATTTTAAGTAAAGCTCCCCCCTGGTTATCTCCGTTCCAAGAACCTCTTTTAAAATATTAAACGCAGCTTCTACAAATGGATTAATATATTCAACCCGCATTTTTTAAACTCCTTTCCATAATGTTGCCTGTGCTTATGCTTTCTTATACGCTGTCAGGCTGCCTTCTTCCATCCGGAACCAGTCCCTCTCCGGGGGAATTTCATTAGAACCCAATATCAATATACCGTCATCCTTAAGTCCGTTCTTAAACTCCTGTAATATTCGAGTCTGACTGTCTATGTCAAGAAACGAGAGTATATCCCTTGCAATAATTATATCCGCCTCGGGATATTCATTTCTATTTGTAATATTGTGATATTCAAAGACTATCGCATCCTTTACTTCCCGTTTAAACCGGAAACCGCCCTGCCCTTTTTCCACAAAATCTCCTTCTTTAATATATGCAGGAATTTGATCACGATTAAGAACAAGATTCGGTGCCGATGAAATATTCAGCAAATCGTTATCGGAAGCCCATACCTTAATATTGCTGCCGGGAAATCCACTCTTCAGAATACACACAATGGAATAAGCTTCGTAACCCTTCCCGCATCCTGAGTTCCAAACGTGCATTATACCGTGCTCTTTTTCGCCGATAAGCTTATGGATGCTGTCCTTATAGTCGTCCCCCCACAAGACACCGGTATAAGGTGAATAGAAGGGCTTTAAGAAATCATCCGCATCCTGGATATTTTCCAGTTGCAGCTTAAGATTCTCTGTTTCTCTTATATTTTTCCATTCCTTGTAACGTCTTTTTACCCATGCGATATTTAAATCCGTAACGTGAAAGGATTGTAAAGCACTCAGAGTTTCCGTAATAAATTGAAGTGTAAGCTCTTTAATGCCGCTTTCGGAGATAATAGTCTTAACCGGTAATGTTTTTTCCGGCACCTTCTCCATATGAGATTCGGCAAGGACTTCCTCTTTGCCGAATATTCTTTCCACATCGAGAATAACGTACATCGTTCCGCCTGTATCGACAACTCCGCTTATATACCTTATATTTACATCGCCGAATAAAGGATGGGGCTCCTGCACCTGTTCTTTGGATATTCCGACAACTCTGTCTATGGAATCTACTACGATCCCGAGTGTAAGATCCTCCACAGACAGGATAAGGACATCTTCTTCGCTGCCCTCCGTTTCATTAACAGGTAGATGGAACATCTTTCGAAGGTCTATAACCGGAATTATTTCTCCCCTCAGATTGTGCACGCCCAGAACATACATCGGAGCATTCGGTACATAGGTAAAGTTGCGCTCTTTTGATATTTCCTTTACCTTCATGATATCTACTGCATACTCTTTTCCTGCAATAGAAAATGTAACCATTTTAAAATCTATTGCGGCTTTTTTCTCTATAATCTGTTCGGACGTATTACTCATTAAACTTTTCCATAAACGACAGCCTGCTGCTCTCTCTCGTCCCTTTCATTTTTCAGACCCAATTCGAGAAGCTGGTTAACATCCAGGATAAGTGCAACTGTTCCGTCACCTAAAATTGTTGCACCGGCAATACCGGGTGAATTGGTATATCTGTCACGGAGAGGTTTTATTACAACATCCTCCTCGCCGATAAGGGAATCCACCATTAAACCGACCTTTTTTTCTCCGCTGCCCACTATAACAATATAGTAGTAGGTTTTGTTTTCAGCAGCGGGTATCTTAAAGAGTCTGTTTAACCTTAATACCGAAAGAACATCTTTACGGACATCAAAAACTTCATAGCTGTCCAGCATCCTGATGTCTTCCTGTCTTACCCTGTGGCTTTCCACAACGGAAGTAATAGGAATTGCATATGTTTCTTTCCCAACCTTAACGAGGAGGCCCTGTACTATAGCGAGTGTAAGGGGCAGTCTAATTGTAAATCTTGTGCCTTTCCCGCGCTCGGAAGAAATACTTACAACGCCGTTTAATTTTTCTATCTGTCTCCGCACAACATCCAGCCCGACACCGCGTCCGGATATATTAGTCACCTTAGATGCGGTGGAAAACCCCGGCTCAAAAATAAGATTAAAAGCCTCGATGTCCGTTAAATCCTTGTCCGGATGAATTAAACCTCTTTCAACAGCCTTTTTCTTTACGGCTTCTACATTTATCCCCTGGCCGTCATCGGAAATCTCTATGATAATCATATTTCCTTCATTACGTGCATTCAATATGATACGGCCGGCCTCTTCTTTGCCTGCCTTTTTTCGTTCCCCTGGCATTTCGATACCATGATCTACCGAATTCCTGACGCAATGAATAAGAGGGTCCAGAAGGTCTTCTATAACCGACTTATCCAGTTCCGTTTCTTCTCCCTCTATCTGCAGGAGTATCTTTTTTTTCAGGTTTCCGGAAAGATCACGAATAAGCCGGGGAAAGCGGGAAAATATATGTGATACGGGAACCATACGAATCCGCATAACTCCTTCCTGAAGTTCGGAAGTTATTCTGCTTAAATTCTGAGATGTGCTGCGTAACCGTCCTATGGTAGTTTTTAACTTTTTTTCGAAATTATCAAAAACAGTGGAAAGTTCGGCATTTCTATCCTGCAGTTCACGTTTAAACACAGAAGCGGCATTCCCGTTTCTTTCCGCACTGATATACTCGAAAAGTCTGGAAAGCTGTTCACGGTAAGCGGTTTGCGTATTCTGCAGTTCACCAAAGGTATCAATGAAACTCGCATTTACCTG
>QILZ01000415.1 GCA_003233545.1 Spirochaetales bacterium | reverse complement strand
GCCTGTTTCGTACCGCGTCGATAACTGCAGCGCTTAGGTCCTGTAATGCAGCGATTTTATCGACGGCTCCACGCTTAATGGCTTCTCCGGGCATTCCGAAAACAATCGAAGTCGTCTTATCCTGGGCTATGGTAAAGGCTCCTGCCTTTTTCATTTCCGTCATTCCCCGCGCACCGTCGTCGCCCATTCCGGTCATAATAACTCCTACGGCATTACTTCCGGCATATCTTGCCGCCGACCGGAAGAGTACATCGACAGAGGGCCTGTGCCTGTTTACAAGAGGGCCGTATTTAACTTCGACAAAGTAGGCTTTATTGTGCCGTTTAAGAAGTATATGTTTGTTTCCGGGAGCGATAAGCACAAGGCCGGTCTGTACAGGGTCGTAATTAACAGCTTCTTTTACACGAACGCTGCAAAGGCTGTCTAACTGTTCGGCGAAAGACTCGGTGAAATATTCGGGCATATGCTGCACGGCAACAATACCCGGAATATTCCGGGGAAGGGATCTTAAAAACAACTTCAGTGCTTCGGTTCCTCCGGTCGATGCACCTATAACAATTACCGGAGCACTGCTGCAGTTTTTCTCTCTGCCGGTGGGAGCGGAAAGAACCGCATCCGCTGTTAATTTCGGTGCAACAGCTATTCCGGCAAAGGTTCTGAGCTTTTTTATTTCCGCTATCGATGCCGCTTTTACCGCATCGGTAAGTCTTATCTTCGATTCTTCTAAAAACTGTTTTGTTCCAACTTTTGGTTTTGTTATAACCTCTACGGCACCGTACTTAAAAGCGTTTACTATTTCTTTTGAATTTTCCAGGGTATACGAAGAGCAGATTACAACGGGAATGGGATTTTCCTGCATTATTTTTTTTAAAAATGTAAGTCCGTCCATTCGGGGCATCCGGATATCGAGAATAATGACATCGGGTAATGTTTTTTTTAATTTGCCGATGGCAAAAACAGGGTCCGGTGCGGTACCTATTACTTCTATTTCGGAATCGGATGAGAGGATTTCTTTTATAGTCTGACGTACCAATGCAGAATCATCGATAATAAAAACCTTTATCATACCCTTCTTTGTTCCTCCGGAGAGTACCTGTATACATTCAGGCCCGTCCGGTGCAGGGGAAGTTTCATATTGATTAAAGCTTCTGCATGGCCCATAAAAAGATAACCTCCATCTGTCATGGAATTGCATATACGTGACAGCAGCTCTATCTGTTTCGAACGCCGAAAATAGATAACAACGTTTCTGAAAAAAACAACATCCATTTTACCGGGCATGTTGTAGTGTCGATTATTGAGATTTAACACTTTAAAGAATGTCTTTGAGCGCAGAGAAGGTTTTACTCTTACAAGCCTGTTGATTCTGTCCTTTGATTTAAGAAAGTATTTCTTTTGTATATGCAGGGGAATTATGGAAATACTCTCTTCGGGATAGACGGCCCTTACAGCGCCGTGAAGTGCGCCTACCGAAATATCGGTGCCGAGGATCGAGAACCTGAATCCGCTGTGTTTTTCTGCAAATTCACTGAGTGATATCGCGAGAGAGTATGTTTCTTCGCCGGTAGAACACCCTGCACTCCAGGCATTAAGCGGTCTCTTTATTCCTGTACCGTATTCCGCCATTAGTACGGGAAGAACGGTTTCCAGGAGAAACCGGAATTGATAAGATTCCCGGAAAAATTCTGTTTTGTTTGTCGTTATTGCATCTATCATTTTAAAACGTTCTCTGCCGTCCGTATCGTATTCGAAAACAAATTTCAGGTATTCTCTGAAATTCTTAAAATTAAGCTTTTTAATCCGGCTGTGAAGACGGGATTCCAGCATTGTTCTTTTTCCGGCTGATATTTTTATGCCGGGCCCGGCCTCGATAAATTCCTTTAATTTTTTAAAATCCCTGTCGGACATTCTATGAAAACCGTTCATTTGTTTCCTTATTCCTATGATCATTTACAGCAATTGCCAGTTCATCGGGAGCGAACAATCTGTTCATATTAAGGATAATGATGAATCTGTCTTCATGTTTGCCGATGCCTTCTATTATTTCATTACCGATCCGCATTCCGATCCTGGGAGGTTTCTCTATTTTATCTTTTTCTATTTCCAGAACCTCATTTACGGCATCGACCAATGCACCGATTGTAACCGGTTCTCCGTCGAAATATATTTCCATTACTATTATGGCGCTGTCCGCTGTTGTTTCCTGTTCGGACATATCGAATTTTAAACGCATATCTATTACAGGCACAACATTTCCCCGTACATTTACTACGCCGAGTATAAACTTCGGGGTTCTGGGTACCTTTGTTACCGGTAAAACCTCGAGGACCTCCCGGATGTAGATTACATTTGCCGCGAAGGTTTCTTCTCCGAGCATAAATGTGAGATACTGATTTGTCGATGCCGTTTCCGTATTATTCATTTTACGTATCCTCCGTCTGCCAATAGTGTGTACCAATCGGACATCATTAGTACCGTCAGATTAAGCTGGTTGTTCGGCTAATTGTGCAAGTTTTAAAACATCGAGGATTAATGCCACCGTGCCGTCGCCGAGAATGGTAGCCCCTGAAATCCCCTCGAGGTCCCTGTAAATTCTTCCGAGACTTTTAATGACCGTATGGTACTGCCCTTCCACTTCATCGACGATATAGCCGATAAGGCTGTCCGAAGCCCGGGCAACTACTATCTGTTGAAACTTCGGAGGGGTCCCTCTGATATCGAAAAACTTTCGAAGGTTTATATACGGCAGCAGACTGCCTCTCAGTGACAGGATATTTTTTTTCTCCGTAAAAGTATTATTGCCGGTATATTCGAAACATTCTTTAACAGCGGAGAGAGGTATTATAAAATACCGGTCCCCGACTCTTACCAGAAGCCCCTCTATGATGGCGAGGGTAAGCGGGATTTTTAATGTTATTGTAGTGCCTTTTCCTTTTTTAGTTGAAATCATTATGGATCCGTCCAGCGAATCTATGACCCTTTTGACAATATCCATACCGACTCCTCTTCCCGAGAGTCCGGTAATCCTTTCGGCTGTAGAAAATCCCGGTTCAAATACCAGGTTATAGATTTCCGTTTCGGTAAGTTTGTTCCCCCCCTGTAGAATACCTTTTTTAATGGCGGTTTCTTTGAGTTTGTTAAGATCCATACCTGCTCCGTCATCCGTAATTTCTATTAATACGTAGGCGCCCGAATATGATGCCTTCATAATTATACTTCCTGTTTCGGGTTTGCCTGCGCTTCTGCGCTGCTTAAGGGGTTCGATGCCGTGATCCATGCAGTTTCTGATAAGATGGACAAGCGGGTCGTGCAGGTGTTCCATTATATTTTTATCAAGTTCTGTATTACCGCCGATGGTTTTAAGCTTTACATCTTTATGCAGCTCATTCGACAGATCCCGAATAAGCCTCTGAAACCTGTCGAAAGTATCTCCGATAGGGATCATCCTTAATTTCATTGCATTTTCTCTCAGTTCGGCTGTTAAATTCTCGATTTCTTCGGATACTGCTCTAAGGCCCGGTATTTCGTTTTCTCCGGATATTCTGGCAAGGCGGGCCTGGGAAATAATAAGTTCTCCCACAAGGTTTACAAGGCTGTCCAGCTTATCGGAACCGACTCTGATACTTGCCGGTTTCTCTGTTTTTTTCGGCAGAACTTTCTTTTTCGATGAATCCGGATCCTTTAAGAGCCGGCCGGCTGTATCTAAATCACTTTGTTTTTCTTTAACCTCGGAAATATTTAATTCGCTGTCGTCCTCTATAAAGATAAATATGTCCTTTAACGCATTTAAATTTTTATCCGTTGTAAGCGTGATATCCCAGCTGATGTAACATAGTTCAGGGTTTATATCTGTAAGGTCAGGTATCCTGTCAGTATATGCCCTGCATTCGATATGGCCGAGATCCTTAAGTTCATCTATCATGCTAAGGGGATCAAGGCCGCGCAGAAAAATATTTTCCGGCGGTTTAAATTCTATTTTAAAAACGGATACTTTTTCTTTATCAGCGGAGTGGCTGTAACCGTTTAAGCTGTTTTTGGGAGGTCCGGGAGTTTCCTCTGTTCCTCCGGCTATTTTTTTAAATTCTGTAAGGATAGCATCTCCGGATTCTTTTTCCCCGGTCATATCGGGCGTATTAAGGAGTCTTTCTATGTAGTCTCCGGCTTTAAGAGTAATATCTATAAGGTGTTTTGTAACCGGAAGTTTATTATTTCTTACAAGATCATAGATTGATTCTATGCCGTGTGTAAAATTCGAAATATCGTTAAACCCTGCCATGGCGCCGGAGCCTTTTATTGTGTGCAATGCTCTGAATATCTTCGATACAAGCCGGATATCTTCCGGATTTTTTTCCAGGGCGAGGAGTGAAATTTCTAATTCCGAAAGGATATCGGTGCATTCTTCCCTGAATGCAGCTGCTAATTTTCCCTTGTAGGCATCATCCATGATCAGTTAATTTTCCTTAAAAAGTAATTCCGCACAATCATCCATGCATTTTAAGTTATCATTTTTTCCCATGCAGAAACCTGCATCGATCATTACTTTCACGAATGCTTCGGGAAGCGGCTTTTTTAAGGTTAATTTGATGTTTTTTTCCTGCGCAGTCCGGAAAAACGAACAGTATAGCTGAACAAAAGAGAGGTCGATTTCTTCCACCTCTTTAAATTGTAAATCCATACTTTTTGCACCGGATAAAGCTGCAAGCAGTTCTTTGTGCAGATTTTGAACATTTTCGATTGTCAGTCTTTTTCTGAAAATAAAATTTACATGATCTTTGTGCACGGATTTCTTCTTTTTCATCTCTATACTATATTTTAACGATTCCTTTACTATATTTCAAATATTTGTACTTTTAATTATAAGAAACAGACGGAATTATGCTTTGTTGACTATTTGGCAGTCCATGATATATAAAAAGTATATTTGTGATTTATTAAAGGAGATGCATCGAAATGTTTATTACAAAACCTGCTCTTTTTATAGATACCGGACGGGTAAAGAGAAATATAAAAAGAATTGCAGACAAGGCGCGTATCAGCGGAGTTGTTTTCCGGCCTCATTTTAAGACGCATCGATCGTCGGAAATAGGAGAATTCTTTAAGGAAGAGGGAGTTGTTTCGATTACCGTATCGAGTATGGATATGGCCCGGTACTTTGCAGATTCGGGCTGGAAAGACATCACGGTTGCCTTTCCGGTTAATATTCGTGAAATAGATGTAATAAATAGTCTCGCCGGAAAAATAAGTCTTCATCTGCTCGCGGAATCGGAACAGACGGTAAATTTCCTGGATAATAATCTTCTCTATTCTGTAGATCTGTGGATAGAGATCGATGTCGGAAGCGGGCGCACGGGAATAGATTATTCCGATGAAGAAGCGGTAGTAAAGCTTGCAGGATTAATAAGAAATTCCCGGAAGCTTAAGTTTTCAGGTTTGTTAACACATGCCGGACATACGTACAGGGCATCCGGTAACGAAGAAATAAAAGAGATATACCGTGATATGGTGGATAAACTGTATAAATTAAAAGAGAGTCTCAGAAGGAATGGATTTGCCGATATTGCTCTGTCTGTCGGAGATACCCCTACTGCAGGTATTGTCGCCGACTTTTCCGAGGTCGATGAAATTCGTCCGGGTAACTTTGTATTTTACGATGTAATGCAGTACCTGCTGGGTTCCTGTAAAGAGGACGACATTGCTGTCGGTGTAGCATGTCCGGTTGTGGCGAAGTACGGCGGACGGGGAGAAGTTGTAGTTTACGGAGGTGCAGTGCATCTGTCAAAGGAAAGGGTGAGCCTTAAAAACGGAACGGTAATATACGGTATGGTTTCGCAGGCTAATAGTGATAATGCAGAGGACGGATGGGGGAAGGTATTAAAGAACAGCTATGTCAGGGCGGTAAGCCAGGAACATGGTGTTATAAGAATAGCAGAGGAGTACTTTGATAAGATTAAAATCGGTGACCTTTTATATATACTTCCCGTACACAGTTGTTTAACGGTTAATCTCATGGGAGGCTTTCTAAGTTTATCCGGCAGGTATTTTAAGGTGATGAGTCATGGATGAAGAAAACCTCGTGCAAATAATAAGGAATTTAAGTATCCCGTTTGATCCGGTTCCTGTAGGTGAACTTCCCGGCTGGGCCGCCCAAAAAACCCTGTTATCTTTAAGTAACGGCCTGCAGAATAATGCTGCAGGGGAACCTTCCGTAATCTCCTTCGGAGTCTCACAGCCGGAGGCGGTGTTGTTCGATGTTTACGGCACTCTTTTTATTTCCGGGTCCGGCGACATAGGCACAGGCGGGGATTTAAACGACATTAAGGCGCTCGGGAAAATAGTGCTCGATACGGTTTACAAATTTACCGCATCAGGTGGTCTTAAGTCTGTTTATGATGAATTTCTTGCCGAAAGGGTGGGAATTTATGTTAAGAAACTGCTTCCCGAAACAATTAAGAAAACACACAGGGAACAGAGAAATACCGGTATTACATGTCCCGAAGTGGATATACGGATGATATGGATTCAAGTGATAACTGCCCTTGCCGCCCTTAACATCGAAGGTTTTCCCCTTAAACCCGGGGAAATTAAATCTTTATCCGCTGTAGAGGAACTTGCTGTCCGGTATGAGTGTATTGTTAATCCTGTATGGCCGATGCCGGGAAGCGGTGCTCTGCTTAAAAAGTTACAGGATATGAGAATTATAACAGGTATTGTATCCAATGCCCAGTTTTATACCCCTCTTATATTTAAAGCGCTGCTCGGAGGCTCACCGGAAGAATTGGGGTTTAAAGATAAGCTTCTAATCTTTTCCTATGCTCATGGCGAGGCCAAACCGTCAGTGGAATTGTTCCGGAAAGGAACGGAGACTTTAAAGGCGGATTTCGGTATTTCCGGTAAAAATGTTCTTTATGTCGGCAACGATATCCTGAATGATATTAAACCTGCAAAAGAATCAGGTTTAAGAACAGCCCTCTTTGCAGGTGACGAACGATCCTTAAGATTAAGAGAGGATATTCCGGCATGCGGAAATATCCTCCCTGACATGGTTGTAAAAGATCTTCGTGAAATAGAGCAGTTGTTTTTATGAACTAATTCTTGTTCTTGTCTACAAGCCTGTTCTTTGCAATCCACGGCATCATGGACCTGAGTTTGTCCCCGACCTCTTCGAGCTGATGTCCCGAGGATTCTTCTCTCATTGCAAGAAATTTTTTCCTGCCGGCTTTATTTTCGTTCATCCAGTTATCTGCAAAGGTTCCGTTCTGGATTTCCTTTAGAATCTGCTTCATCTCTGATTTAACAGCCGGCCCTATTACTCTCGGGCCGGATACGTAATCCCCGTATTCTGCAGTGTCGGAAACCGAATACCTCATAAGTCCGAAACCGCCTTCGTAGATAAGATCGACAATCAGCTTCATCTCATGAATGCATTCGAAGTATGCCATTTCCGGTGCATATCCCGCCTCTACGAGGGTTTCGAAGCCTGCCTGCATAAGGTGTGTTACTCCTCCGCAGAGAACGGACTGTTCTCCGAATAGGTCGGTTTCGGTTTCCTCCCTGAAAGTTGTCTCTATTATACCGGCTTTTGCCCCGCCTATAGCCTTCCCGTAGGCTAAAGCCGTCTGTGCTGCTTTTCCCGTAGCGTCGTTGGCAACAGCTAAGAGACACGGAACCCCGTATCCGAGTTCGTACTGGCGTCTTACAGTATGGCCGGGACCTTTCGGGGCAATCATCGAAACGTCGATGTTTTCCGGTGCTTTAATCTGACCGAAATGAATGTTAAAACCATGGGCAAACATAAGTGAATCGCCGTCTTTTAACCCCGGTTCTATGTCCTTTTTATATACCTCCCCCTGAAGATGATCAGGTATGAGCATCATAATTACATCCGCCCACTTCGCTGCTTCTGCCGTATCCATAACCTTTAATCCGGCCTCCCCGGCTTTTTTCCTGGAGGAGCTTTCCTTTCGCAGTCCTACTGCAACCTGGACACCGGAGTCCTTAAGGTTATTCGAATGGGCAAAACCCTGGCTTCCGTATCCGATTACCGCTACCTTTTTACCGGAAAGCCAGCCTTCGTTAATATCTTTCTCGTAATAAACTTTCATCTTATTTCCTCCGTCAAAATTAAAAAATATCACTTAGAATAATATTAAGAACAGAAATTAACAAGTGTGTTATACTTATTTTATTGTTTAATTTCTGTTATACTGCCGGTAAGGAGCAAGGATTATGAGCAGAACTTCGAAGAGTATCATGTATTTCAGTTTTTATATGGAAATCATAGGTATTGTTATGATTATTTTTCCACAGATAGTGCTTAAGGTATTCGGCATAGATCCCCGGGCGGATGTTGTAGTCCGTTTTTTGGGCATGGTGGATGTTTTTATGGGCTATTACTATTTTCGGGCGGG
>QILZ01000341.1 GCA_003233545.1 Spirochaetales bacterium | reverse complement strand
TTAAATTAAGGGATAATCCCTCCCGATGAGTAAATATATTTTTGTTACCGGAGGGGTGTGTTCCAGCCTCGGTAAAGGTGTTGCCGCCGCGTCTTTGGGGAATCTCCTGGAAAGCCGCGGTCTGACCATGCGAATGGTTAAGATAGATCCCTATATAAATGTCGATGCCGGCACGATGAACCCTTATCAGCACGGAGAGGTTTATGTAACGGATGACGGTGCGGAAACAGACCTCGATCTTGGAAACTATGAACGGTTTACCCGGTCTCCTCTCTCTAAAGCGAATTCGATAACAACCGGACAGATATACCAGGAAGTTATAAGAAAAGAGAGGGAAGGCAGGTATCTCGGGCGTACGGTACAGGTTATTCCTCACATTACCGATGAAATAAAGCGCAGAATAGTTGCGATAGGCGAGCACAGGGGTGTCGATGTTACCATTATTGAAATCGGGGGAACGGTAGGCGACATCGAATCCATCCCCTTTTTAGAAGCTGCGAGGCAGTTTATACACGATTTCGGTAGAGAGAATGTTATCTTTGTGCATCTTACCCTTGTTCCGAGTGTTTCGGAAGGCGAATTAAAAACGAAACCTACCCAGCATTCGGTAAGTGCTCTGCGGGAGATAGGAATTCAGCCGGATATTCTGCTCTGCCGTGCCGAACGGCCATTGGAAGAATCCATGAAACGAAAAATCTCTCTGTTCACCAATGTCGAGACTGATGCTGTTATTTCGGCCTTTAATATAACTACGACAATTTATGAGATTCCGTTGATATATTCAAAACAGGGATTGGATGGAATTGTTGTTAAAAAACTTAAACTGAACAATACCCCGAAAAAGAACGGCAGGTGGAGAGAACTTGTTTCGGCATATATAACCGCCGGGAAAATTGCCAGAATAGGTATCGTTGGCAAATACACCGACCTTCATGATTCATACAAATCCATTTACGAAGCCCTTTACCATGGAGGAATTGCCAATAAGGCCAGAATCGAACTTGTAAAGATAGACTCCGAGCAGTTGGAGGCTGATGATGATATAGACGGTTTTTTTAAAGAGATAGACGGTATACTCATACCCGGAGGGTTCGGACAGCGGGGTATAGAGGGGATGATCAAGGCGAGTAAATTTGCAAGGACAAATAATTATCCCTGTTTCGGAATATGTCTTGGTATGCAGATTATGGTAATAGAGTATGCGCGTAATGTTTTGGGCCATAGTCATGCGAATAGTACGGAATTTGATATAAATACGGATTACCCTGTAATAAGTCTCCTTGAAGAACAGGTGGATATAAAAGCTTTCGGAGGCACCATGAGACTCGGCAAAAGCGAAACCATATTAAAAACCGGGACTTTAATTCGTCGAATCTACGGAAAGGACAGTATTTTCGAACGGCACAGGCACCGTTACGAAGTTTCCTGTAAGTATTACCATGACCTTAAAAAGGGCGGGCTGATTTTAAGCGGTTATACCCCTGATAATAATCTTGTCGAAGCTATCGAGTGGAAAAATCACCCGTGGGGGATCGGTGTTCAATTCCATCCGGAATTCATATCAAAACCGGTATATCCTCATCCCCTCTTTGCGGGGTTTATCAGCGAATCTCTTGCCTGTAAGGAACAAAAAGGTTGAGGAAGTTTTTCTATTTTTTTCTTCTCGCATTAATGTTTTCCGGATGCAGTCTCGATTACAAAGGGGCTGTGATAGGGGAAGAGCTTTCGGAAACGGTACCTGA
The DNA here is from genome assembly GCA_003233545.1 of Spirochaetales bacterium. Classification (GTDB taxonomy): domain Bacteria; phylum Spirochaetota; class Spirochaetia; order SZUA-6; family SZUA-6; genus SZUA-6. Next base: position 6,715 of record QILZ01000341.1, on the reverse strand, counting down.
TACTATACTTGTTAATTTTAAATATACACGTGTAAGGCAGGGGCAGATACTTGCGGTAGTCGAAGGTGAGAGCGGAAAGACATTTTCTAAAAAAAACGAGACTGTATTAAAACATGTCCATTTTATTGAGTATAACGGAAAAGGCGATATTCTGAATGAAGGCTGGGCGGATAATGCCGTTTATCACAACGATACCGGTGATGCCCGTATTACCGGGGATATAAAGGTTTATTCCGAAAAGGAAAAGGCAAGCGTTAAGGCGGAAGAGCTGTACTGGACAGCTAAATCCAAACTGTTAAAAGGAAATAAAGATGAACTTATACTGTTAAAAAAGGATGATGGGTCTTATATTGAAGGTAAGGGTTTTACTGCGAATTTAAAGGATAAGAACATTGAATTCTTTTCTGATGTTAAGGGACAGTATGTCGGCAAGAAAGAGTAGTATCGTTATTTTATCTTTTCTCATTTTTACAGGTCCGCTTTTTTCGGATACCTTCTCGTTTAAGGGTGACAAGCTGGAGACTGTACTGGCTCAGGGTAAAGAAAGAACCGTGTTAACGGGAAATGTGGAGATAATTGCCGATGAAAATGTAATTACGGCTGACAGGGTAGAGCTCTATGGAAAGGATTTTAATTTTGTCAGCTGCAGCGGTAATGTCGATGTTAAAAACGCAAAGAGGGGAATACATCTGGTAAGCGATAATCTGTTTTATAATCGTAAGGAAAAAGTAGTACGTGTGCAGGGAAGAGCCGTTATGGAGGATAAGAAAAACGAAATAGTTGCAAAGGGGGGATTTCTAGAGGATTGGGAGAATGATGATATTACAATTATACAGATAGGAGTTCGGATATTAAAAAAGGACCTTGTCAGCAGATCAGAGTTTGCACGTTATCTCCGCAAGGAGAACAAGCTGGAACTTTCCGGTATGCCTGTGGTATTCTGGAAGGGGGATGAATACAGGGCATCGAAGATTTTCATCAATCTGGATACTAATGAAATCAAACTGATCGGTGAAATTAAAGGAAAGATAGTATCAGGAAATGAGTAGTGCCGGTTTGCTTAAAGTAGAGGGACTCGTTAAATATTTCGGTAAAAAACAGGCCGTAAAAGATATTAGTTTCAGCATGAAAATGAGCGAGATCGTAGGACTTTTAGGTCCCAATGGTGCAGGGAAAACAACCGTATTTTATATTATGGTCGGCTTTATTCATGCCACACGCGGTAAAGTATATCTTGACGGTGAGGATATATCGAAACTTCCCATGTATAAACGTGCACGCGCGGGTATTGCGTATCTGCCCCAGGAACCTTCTGTTTTCAGGAAACTTACCGTGGAAAAAAATATATGGGCGGTTTTGGAGGCAAGGAAAGATTTAACGCGAAAAGAGAAGGTTGAAAAACTAAATATCCTTCTCGATGAATTGGGAATAAGGAATTTAAGAAAACAAAAGGCATATACTCTCTCCGGCGGAGAGAGAAGACGTACGGAAATTGCAAGATCTCTTGCCATAGAACCAAAATTCCTTCTTCTGGATGAACCCTTTGCGGGCATAGATCCTATTGCCGTGTATGAAATAAAAAGGATAGTGGAAGATCTTTCTAAAAAGGGAATAGGAATACTTATTACGGATCATAATGTACGGGACACTCTGGAAATAACACACCGTTCATATATTATTAACTTAGGTGAGATATCGGTAAGCGGAACAAAGGAAGAACTGCTGGAAAGTGAAATTGCAAGGGAGGTGTATCTGGGTAAAACTTTTCAGATGTAAAAAGAAATATTTAAAAAATATTGACAAAAGCGGTTTTCCTGTTTCAAAATTATAAGTAGATTAGTTATGAGGAAATAAAGTGCAAACACAACGGCCTGTACTAAGACAGGAACAAAGATTAAGAATGACTCCCCAGCTTTACCAGGCGATCAGAATGATGGCAATGCCGATACAGGATTTAAGGCAGACTATTCGTGAAGAGCTGGAAAAAAATCCTGCTCTTGAAATAGTGGAAGACAAAACTATAGTGTCCCTGGATGATATACGAAACCAGAACAGGGATGACCCCCAGGACTATTTTGATGATTCTTCCGATACGGGCTATTCCAACAGCCGGAGAAATACGGGAGAGGACAAAAAACGAAAATTCATGGAGGGGGTGCTTTCCAGACCCGAGTCACTGCACGAGCATCTTATATGGCAGTTGAGGCTGCAGCGTCTTTCGGATGATGAGTATAAAATAGGGGAATTAATTATAAGGAATCTCGATGATAATGGTTTTCATATAGAACCTCCCGAATCTCTTGTGCCGGAAAGTGATTCTAAAACGGTAAAACGATTAATAGAAATGATTCAGACTTTCGACCCTGTCGGTGTATGTTCAAAAGATTACAGAGAGGCAATCCTGGTACAGATAAAGAACCATCCATGTCCCTATCCCGGCAGTTATGAAGTTGTTGATAATTATCTGAAACTGCTGGAAAAGGGTAAATACAAAGAAATCAGTAAGAGCATTCATAAGAGTGAAAAAGATGTGGAAGCAATACGCAGTTTTTTACATACTCTGGAACCAATGCCGGGCAGGAAATATTCGAACGAACCTCCCAGGTATGTTATTCCCGATGTGCTGGTTAAACATAAGGATGGTGATTTTATTATCGTCATAAATGACGAAGAGATACCTGTCTTATCGGTCAACCCTTTTTTTACCGAACTCGATGATAAAAAAAAGAAAAAAAAAGAGAGTAAAAATATCAATGATTTCGTAAAGAGTAATGTCCGGAATGCCAGGTGGTTTATAAAGAGCATTCACCAGAGAAATGCTACTCTTTTAAAAACATGCAAAGCGATTATCGAGTTTCAGCGGGAATTCTTTTTTAAAGGGCCCAAGTATCTTGCTCCGCTCACTTTAAAGGATATAGCAGGAGACATAGGCGTGCATGAAGCCACGGTATCCAGAATTACCAATGGTAAATATATGCAGACCGAATGGGGCATTTATGAGCTAAAATATTTTTTCTCCAATTCTATTACAGGGCCGGGATCTACCGGATCGAAATACTCCAAAGAGGGTGTTAAACAGATTATAAAAGAAATAATCGAAAAGGGAGGAAGTGGAAAGAAGTTGTCGGATAAAAAAATATCGGAAATTCTTGCCAACAGAGGTATAAATATTGCGAGAAGGACTGTTGCAAAGTATCGAAAGGAACTCGATATAGAGTCTTCTTACAACAGAAGATAAAAATTAATAAAACCAGGAGGGAATATGAAGGTCGAGGTCAGGGGAATACATCTTACTGTTACTGAAAGAATGAAGAGTTTTATAGATAAAAAAGTGAGCAGGATCGATTTTGCAAAGGATCTTATAGTTGATTTACTTGTTCGGCTTTTAAGAGAGGGAAGTGGTTTTAAATGCGAAGCAACCATTAATTTTCGATGGGGTAATGCAACACATATGGAAGTGGACTGTTATGATATATATGAAGGAATCGATAAACTTTTTGATAAAATGGAAGTAAAAATTAACAGGGAAAAAGGGAAAATACAGGAACACAAGCGTTCGGATTCGGAAGCATCGTAAACGGAACAAAGTGCCTGGAGATATGGATAAATTTAGAATTCTTGATCTACTGGAACTCGATTTAAAAGAGAATGATGCGCTGGACCTTTCGTGCATAGGGGGAAGGCCCGGGCTGGTGAGGGAAATTACCGTTCCTGCCATTAACAGGCCGGGACTGGCATTAAGCGGATTCTATGATAACTTTGCCCATCAGAGAATTCAAATCTTCGGCAGAGGTGAAAGCGCTTATTTACGAAAACTGGCTAAAGAAAAAAAGGCAGACACACTTGAAAAATTTTTCAGCTACGAAATTCCCTGCTGTGTATTCACCAGTAATCAGAATCCGACGGATGATTTTATAAGGTTATCCGGAAAGGCCGAATGCCCCCTGCTGCAGACAGGTCTCTCATCGTCGGATTTTGCCATACGGCTTATGCGGGTGCTGGGAAACGTTTTTGCACCTAAAAAGGTCGAACACGGAGTGCTTGTGGAGGTGTTCGGTATCGGTATTCTTATAATGGGCGACAGCGGCGTGGGTAAAAGCGAAACTGCGCTGGCTCTGATCGAAAGAGGGCACAGACTGGTAGCCGATGATGTTGTTGAAATTCGCCGTATAAGCGGCAATATACTTATAGGTACCGGTGCAAAGATTGTAAGCCACCATATGGAGATACGCGGCCTTGGCATTATCAACATAACACATCTCTTCGGAGTGGGGGCTATCCGGGATAAAAAACAGGTGCAATTAATCGTGCACCTCGAGGAGTGGGATTCTTCCAAAACGTATGACAGGCTGGGTGAATCGGAAAATACAGTGGAAATTTTAGGGGTGCAGGTGCATTATCTGTTGATTCCCGTAAGGCCGGGAAGGAATATTCCGGTCATAATAGAGACTGCGGCAATGAATGAAAGGCTTAAGAAGATGGGTTATTACTCTGCAAAAGAGTTTAATAAGAATGTTAGTAAATGGCTCGAATCGGAAAGTGCAAGAGCGGCATTTCTGGATGATAAATAACATATATGAAGGAAAAAGAGATAATCATAAAAAACCGGTCAGGCATACATGCGCGTCCTGCGGCATTATTGGTGAGAACAGCAAATGAATTCAGTTCCCGGATTTTTATAGAGAAAGACGGAGAACGGATAAATGCAAAGTCCATAATGGGTATTCTGACCCTCGGAGCAACATATAACACGGTTTTAAGGATTATTGCAGAAGGAAATGACGAAGTAAAAGCTGTGGAAGCAATCGCAACACTTTTTGAAAATAAATTCGAGGAGGAATAAAACGAGAGGTGTTGCACCTGTTATTCTTTGCCTGTCACTGTTTATTATTCCGGTTAGTCTATTCAGTGAACAGCTGATATCTTCCGCAGGGATCGACGGAGGGAAGATACTGGTCTCCGCGGAACTTAAGCCGAAAAATTATTCGGAAGTTGTTAAAACCATGCAGGATGGTTTAAGGCCGGAAATCTTTTACCAGTTCAGATTGTATAAAAAACAGCACGGCATTATAGCTTTGCTCGGAGACAAGCTTGTTTATGAGGATAAACTGGTATATACCGGTTCCTACGATTTATATGAAAAACGGTTTTCCCTGAAAGTAAAGGATGACGGTGAATATACGTTTATAGACAGCAGAAATTTCTTAAAATACTTTTTTAAACTGCATAATTATAGTTTGTTGTATAATATAAAGGGCAATGTCTCGGATTACTATCTTATCAGCAGGGTTAAATATATTCCGGTTAAGCTTGTGCCTCCTTTGAATATTGTAAGTTTTTTTATAAACTCCGATAGTGTTGTAACGGGATGGCAGAGGGTAATGATAAAAAGAAAATGAAAATATTAAGCAAAGGCAGTTTAAAACAATCAGGTGTGTTTGCCCTCATACTGTTGATAATTCTGTTAATTGTACTTGTGCTTGTTTTTTCCCAGCAGATCTTATCCAATATTTCACAGTTAAGTTACTCTGCCAATCTGGTAGCCTTAATCGTTGCCATTATATTTCCTATAATTCTTGTCGTCGTTATAATTTATAACATAGTAAATCTGATAAAAGAGAAAGCCCGGAAAAAGCCCGGTGTTCATTTAAAGGTAAAGTTAGTTTTGTTCTTTGCGTTTATAGCTTTTTTAGCATCTGCACCGCAGTCTCTGCTTTCTATAAATTTTATAAAATCTTCGATTAATTTCTGGCTTAAAGCCGGTATAGGAGATGCTTTAAAGGGAGGTCTCTCTATTTCTCTCGATTACTATCAGAGTAAAGTTAACAATCTGGAGAAGTTTAACAAAAGTCAGGCTCTTCCTTTGCTGCTTAAGGGAATTACCGGGCATCCGGATTCCGTATGGGAAAAACTGAGATATTTAAACCCGGAGATAAGTTTTTTACAGATATATGATACCGGAGGCAGAGAAGTTTTTTTCCGCGGCAATAAACAGGGACAATTAAATGATTTTGCGGAGGTTAAAAACCGGACAGGGATACTGCCTAAGGTGGAACGAAAAGAGATCAGCATCTTAAGAAGTATCGGGAGACATACAGTCGGAAACAGCGATTATACCGTGATTGCAGGTATAATCCTGCCGGGGAACTTTAATAAAAATGCCAGGGACTTAACAAGTTCCCTTGAAACCTTTAATCAGCTTAATAAGTATAACCGTTTATTTGTATATGTCGTATCTGTTTTTTATTTTCTCTTTACGCTGCCCATTCTGCTTCTTGTTATACTTCTGAGTTTTATTCTTACGGATGAACTCTTAAGGCCTATTGTGGACCTCGAAAAAGCAACCAGAAGGGTGGCTGACGGTGATTTTTCGTTCAGAATACTTTCCCGTTCGGAGGATGAACTTTCTGTTCTTATAAATTCATTTAATAAAATGATAGGAGAACTCGGTTCATCGAGAGAAAAACTCGTTCATGCGGAAAAAATAGCCGCATGGCAGGATATTGCACAGAGGCTCGCCCATGAGATCAGGAATCCCCTGACTCCGATTAAGCTGTCCGCACAGCGGATCCTTAAAAAATTCAAAACCGATCCCGCGGAAATGGAGAAGATATTGGAGAGTTCTGTAAATGCTATTGTTGACGAGGTGGATAATCTCGATAAACTGTTAAAAGAGTTCAGAGAATTTTCAAAGCTTCCGAACCCTCATCCTCTT
>QILZ01000148.1 GCA_003233545.1 Spirochaetales bacterium | reverse complement strand
CAGGTGATCCGATCGGGATCAAGGTAGAAATAGTGATGGATGCAGGCGCCTATGCCCGGGGGGCGGTTGATGTGCTTAAGCGTGCGGTTATTATGGCAGCGGGCAGCTACAGGTTTCCCAATCTTGAAATTATCGGGAAACTTGTAAGAACAAACAGGGTTCCATTCGGACCTTCGATAGGGATGGGTGCACCCCAGGCATTCTTAGGAATAGAACTTCATACTGCACGGTTATCGGAGATTGCACAAATGGATCCGTATATCTGGAAGAAGAAATACATTATCAAAAATGACGGTATGCTCTCTTCCGGATTCAGACTTCCTGATTACCGGGGAGCGGTTAAAGTCCTCGACAGTGTGGTTCATAGTTCCGATTTTCAGAGAAAATATGCCGCTTATGAAACATCGAAAAAGAGAAGAATCTCTCTTTCCGATCTAAACGGTCCGTTACGGGGAATAGGCCTGTCTCTCTGTTTTCAGGGAATCGGTCCTGTCAGGGATTCCGTTAAAAATACCGGGAACCGGAACGGTACCCATAGTAGTAAAGACGGCAATATTTCAGATGGGAAATATCGAAGTTATTCGCTTAAACTTCGCCTGGGAAGGGATGAGAATGTAAAGGTCTTCTCTACATTTCAGGATTATGAATTTATGCAGTCCAATGTTTTATCGATTATTAAACAGGAACTGGGTTTAAAACAGGTAAAGGTTTCCATATCACCCATAGATACGGAAAAAGTTCCGGATACAGGGCCTGCAATGCCGCTCCTGGAATCTGTAGTTTTTGGAAAACTGCTTAATGACTGTATCTCGACTATACGGAAAAAGCGTTTTAACAGTTCTCTGCCCGTCGAGGTAAAGAGATTTTATTCGCCGGAGGCTGCAATTAAAAAACTTATAGCAAACAGAGCTGCTGTCCCCTTTACATGTGTTTCATGGGCTGCGGTTGTAACAGAGATAGAACTGGATCCTCTGACTTTCGAGGTTTATTTTAAGGGGATCTGGGTTTCCGTCGACGGCGGAAAAATTACCGCTGAAGAGGTCGAAAAAGAGCGTGTTAAACAGGATATACTCGTAGGACTTAATCTGGCATCGGATTACCGGATTTACAGTATAGGGGCGCTGCCGGAAATAAATGTTATATTTGTCCCTGTGGATGAGAACAGAAACTTTGTTTTTAAGGGCGTACATGAACTGGCTGTTTCCTCTGCCGCACCTGCATTTATCGCTGCGGTAACACAGGCATCAGGATTCTATCCAAACAATCTGCCTGTTACACCTGTAACAATAGAGAAGTATCTTGAAAATATCGAATAAATTCGAGAGAAGAAAATGAAAATTACATTTAAACTTAACGGGGAGAATACGGCAATAGAGGCTTCTCCGTGGAAGAGACTTATAGATATACTACGGGATGATTTCGGGCTAAAAGGGACAAAGGGAGGATGCGGCAGTGAACATTGCGATTTGTGTCTTGTTATAATAAACGGGAAAACCGTAAATTCATGTCTTATACCCCTTTTTCAGATGGAAAATGCAGAGGTAATAACAGTAGAAGGCATCGGACTTATAAAAGATTTTCCTGATATTAATTTAATAGTAAAAGAAATTCTGCATAATAAACTGACATACAGAAGCGGAGATATTATAATTGCAATCAAAGGGCTTTTCTTAGAAAAAAATATTCCCGGTGAAGATGATATAATAGATGCCCTTTCCGGTATTACCTGCATAGACGTAAATTATCAAAGTATTATAGACGGAGTAAAAAGACTTGCGAATATGAGAGGCAGGAGAAAACGTGCCTACATATATTAAGGAACCAGGGGTTCTTTTTCCCCGCAGTGTAAGGGAACTTCTTAATCAGTACAATGAAAATCCCGGAAGTGTAATCTTTGCAGGCGGAACTGAAATAATGATGAAGGGCAGGGATAAACCGGGGCTGTCTGCCGGTACGGTAATCTCATTAAAGTATGTCACTGAATTAATGAAAGTAGTGCGGCGGGAAAGGTTTTTGGAAATCGGAGCGGCAGTGCCTCTTTCCAAAATCATAAGTATCGGCAACCGGGTTGTTCCCGCGGTTTTGTATAACTCGATCCTGTGTTCCGGAAATCCGGGAATCAGGAACCTTGCAACAATCGGCGGACTGCTGTGCTCCTCTTCCTCATCCTCGGAAGTGCTGGCTATTTTGCACGCCATGGATGCGCAGCTGGAAGTAAGGAGCACTCTGCATACGGGCTGGGTATTGATCTCAAGTTTTAAAAAAAGAGAGGGGAAAAGCATACTTTCGGGGAATGAAATTCTTACGCGGATCAGAATCCCTTATGGAGACTGGAACCGGTCTTATTCCAGGGTTGTTCGGATAAATCCGTGCAGCGGTTATCCGCAAGTCAGCACCGCAGCTCTGCAGACAAATCCGGGAGTTTGTCCTGCGGTAATTTTCTCTGCACTTGCAAGGGTATCGAAAAACAGCTTAGAGGATATCCGTTTTGCCTTCGGCGGGCTGGGCAAACAAATAATTCGGGAACGCAGTATCGAAATTACTCTTATAGGGAAAAAAATACCGCTTGCCGGCAAAGATCCGGAAATTTTCAGGAAACAGATAGAAGAGCTGCTGAGAAGCCATTCGGAACAGGAAACGCCCGCGGACATAGAAACACCGGCCAAACGGGGATTTTTAAAATCCGCAGATGCGTATAGAATAGCCGTTATGAAAAGAATCTTGCTCTGGTTTTTAAATAATCTGGAATATCCCGATTATTTACAGCAGATGAGAGGTTTACAGAATCGGCAAAGAAAATTATATTTCTGATATCCGGGAGGAATAAAGTGTCCGGTTTTGTCCATCTTCATACTCATTCTGATTTTTCTCTGCTCGACGGGGCGGCGTCGATAGAGGGGCTTGTTAAAAAAGCTGTTTCCTTAAGGATGCCTGCATTGGCTTTAACAGATCATGGAAACATGTTCGGGATCTTAAAGTTTTACAAGGAATGTTTAAAAAACGGAATAAAGCCGATAATCGGATCGGAATTTTATATTGCACCTGAGTCCCGTTTTAAAAAATCGGGAACGGAAAAGAGAACGCGTCATTTTCATCTGGTGCTGCTTGCAAGAAACGAAGAAGGTTATAAGAATCTCATCAAACTTTCTTCCCTTGCATATACGGAAGGTTTTTATTATAAACCGAGAATAGATAATGAGCTGCTGGAAAAATACCCGGCCGGTCTTCTGTGTTTGTCCGGCTGTCTTGCCGGGGAAATCCCCAAACTGCTTGCAATAGACAGAATTAAAGAAGCCGGAGAACTTGCTTTGTACTATCAGGGCATTTTCGGTAAAGGTAATTATTATCTCGAGCTTCAGAATCACGGCATAGAAAATCAGAAAAAGGTCAACAGGGGGCTCCTGGAAATTCACAGAATGACAGGAATTCCGCTTGCGGCAACGAATGATGTCCATTATCTGGATAGAGACGATGCCCGTGCGCAGGATATTCTTATATGTATAGGCACGAATAAAAAGGTAGATGAGGGGAAAAGGCTTAAGTTCGAGTTTCCTGAATTTTATTTTAAATCACTTAAGGAGATGGAAGATCTTTTCGGTGATGTCCCCGAAAGTATTTCCAATACTGTTGAGATTGCAGAAAAGTGTAATGTAAAAATTCCCCTGCCCGGACCTCAGCTTCCGGCATATACGGTGCCCGAGGGCAGTACCCGTGATGAATATCTGGCAAGTATTGCAAGGAAGGGGCTTTTTAAGCGTTATGATACCGTTACGGAGGAGATGAAGCAGAGATTGGACTATGAACTTTCCGTTATCACCTCTATGGGATTTACCGGTTACTTTCTGATTGTCTGGGATTTTATCAAATTTGCTAAAGAGCATGGAATACCGGTCGGTCCGGGGCGTGGTTCCGGTGCCGGTTCTCTTGTGGCGTATTCATTAAGAATTACCGATATCGACCCCTTAAAATACGGACTCCTCTTTGAACGGTTTTTAAATCCGGAAAGAGTTTCCATGCCTGATTTTGATATAGATTTCTGCTATGAACGGAGGGGAGAGGTAATAGATTATGTTACAAAAAAGTATGGTGAAAACCGTGTAAGTCAGATAATTACCTTTGGTACTTTAAAACCGAGAGCGGTAATCAGGGATGTAGCCCGGGTACTCGATATTCCCTATGCGGATGCAGATAGTATTGCAAAGATGATTCCTTACGGGCCGAAAATGAATTTTGAGAAAGCCTTAAAACTCGAACCACGTTTAAAGGAAATAGCAAATAAAGGAGAAAAGTACGAAGAGCTTCTAAAAACAAGCATTAAGCTGGAAGGCCTTAACAGGCATGCTTCCACTCATGCTGCAGGTATTGTGATAGGCAGGGATGATTTAACAAACTATGTTCCCCTGTACAGGGAGGCAAAAACAGGCACTATATCCACTCAATATACTATGGATTATTTAGAGGAATGCGGCCTTGTAAAGATGGATTTTTTAGGCCTTAAAACCCTCACCCTGATAGCCAATACCTTAAAACTGATAAGAGAAAGCGGGATCGAGCTGGATATAAATTCGGTTCCTGATAATGATCCTGCAACTTTTAAGATGCTCGGGGAAGGAAGGAGTACCTGTGTTTTTCAGTTTGAAAGTTCGGGTATGAGAGCAATTCTTAAAAGAACAAAACCGGAAAGAATAGAAGAGCTTATCGCTTTAAATGCTCTCTACAGACCCGGACCTATGGAGTATATAGACCAGTTCATTAACAGTAAGTCAGGCAGGCGGTCGATAGAGTATCCGCTTCCGGAACTGGAACCGATTCTTAAGGAAACATACGGTGTTATAGTTTACCAGGAACAGGTAATGGAAATAGCCCGGAAGGTTGCCGGCTTTTCTCTTGGGCAGGCCGACATTCTAAGGAGGGCAATGGGGAAAAAGAAGCCGAAAGTAATGGCAGAGCAGAAAGATTTATTTATACAGGGTGCCTTAAAAAACGGGTATAAAAAGCCTGTTGCTGTAAAAATCTTCGACCTGCTTATTCCGTTTGCAGGCTATGGTTTTAATAAGTCTCATGCCGCTGCATACTCGATCCTTGCCTATCATACCGCTTATCTTAAGACAAATTATCCTGCGGAATTTATGGCGGCTAATCTCACCAATGAAATAAATGATACGGATAAGCTTTCCGGGTATATCAAAGAGGCGAGGGAAATGGGCATAAAGGTTCTGCCTCCGGATATAAATCTTTCGAAACGGGATTTTTCCGTTTCCGCGGGAAGAATTGTTTACGGTTTACGGGGAATAAAGAACGTCGGCAAAGCAGCCGTGGAAGAAATTATCAGGAAAAGAGAAGAAGCCGGGAGTTTTAAGAGTTTCATAGATTTTTTAGAAAATGTAAACCTTAAAACAGTCAACAGAAAGGTTGTGGAAACCCTTGTGTTCTCCGGTGTTTTCGATTCCTTCAAGGAAAACAGGGCAACCCTGTTTCACAATCTGGACAGAGTACTCGAGATAGTTGCAAAGACAAAAGAGGGCAAAAAATACGGACAGACTTCGCTTTTCGAATCCGGGGAAGAAGGGGATTATGAGGCGGTACAATTCGAAAAGACAGAGGAATGGCCTGAAATCGACAGACTTTTGTATGAGAAACAAAACCTGGGATTCTTCTTCTCCGGACACCCCCTGGACAGTTACAGGGGTATTGTGGAAAAATATGTAAACTTAAAGCTTTCTGAAATAGAAAAAGCACAGAACGACAGGATTTATACGGTAATCGGAATATTGAATGATGCAAGAGAAATTATTACAAAAAACGGAAAACGAATGGCATTTGCAAAGATAGATGACTATACCGGTACCGTAGAAGTTGTTATATTTTCGGATGTATTCGAAAAGGTTTCCGATCTTCTTGTTGCGGAGAATATTCTTGCGGTGAATGGCCGTGTAGATAAGAGCAGGGGAAACCCCAAGATAATAGCGGAGGAAATAATGGAACCCGAAAAACTTAACGGGAAGGATGTAAAAACGGTTCATATCCGTATTTCGGAAGAGCTTAAGGATGAGGATAACCTCATGAGTATCAGGGATTTTTTAATAGAGAGAAAAGGGAAATGTTCTCTCTATTTCCACCTGGACGGTGTTATAATTAAAGCATCGTCACAGTTAAAGGTATCGGATGATGATGATGTAGTTACACGTTTAAAATCTTACCCGCAGGTTGTAGAAGTATGGAAAGAATAAATGTAGGACTTATAGGCTTTGGAACCGTAGGAAGTTCTTTTTACAGTCTTATAGAAAAGCATAAAAGCAGGCTTAAAAAGCAGCTTGGCGTAGAAATATGCATTGCAAAGATCGGTGTACGTGATCCCGGCAAAAAAAGAGAATTTATTCCGGAAGGGATTCTGGTTCAGGGGTACGGGGAGATATTAAAGGATGATACGATACCTATTATAGTGGAGCTTATGGGTGGTGTGGAAAAGCCTCTGGACCTCATATCCGGGGCACTGAAAGCAGGTAAACATGTTATTACTGCTAATAAGGCTCTCCTTTCGCAGCACGGCGACAAACTCTTTAAGCTTGCACGAGAGAATGGTGCGGAGTTAAAATTCGAAGCATCTGTCGGAGGCGGAATTCCTGTTATAAAGGTTATACAGGAAAGTCTCAAGGGGAACGAGATACAATCGGTTACAGGCATATTAAACGGAACAACAAATTATATATTAACAAGGATGACAGAGGCCCGCCTTAGTTTTAAACAGGCTCTTAAGGAGGCGAAGGAAAAAGGTTTTGCAGAGGCAGATCCGACTCTGGATATCGAAGGTATAGATGCGGCACAGAAAATCAGCCTGCTTGCCAGTATCTCGTTCAGGAAGTGGGTGAATTACAGGGATATTCTCTGTGAGGGGATCACAAAGGTTACAGAGAAAGATATCGAGTTTGCGGATATTTCCGGTTTTGTTTTTAAACTTGTTGCAACTGCAAAGATGGCAGAGAAAAAGGCAATAGTTACGGTGTTCCCTGCACTGCTTAACAGGAAGCATCCTCTTGCGTCTGTAAGGGAGGAGTATAATGGTGTTCTGATACAGTCTGATTTTTTAGGAACGTCGTTATATTTAGGGCGGGGTGCAGGCGGCAGTGCTACGGCCTCTTCCGTTGCTTCTGATTTAGGCGATATTATCGAGCGCATAAGGATGAAAGCTTTGCCGGATCCGGTGGGAATGCCTCCTGTAGAGAAACTTGATCTGTTCCCCCAGGGTGATCTTCAGTATAAGTATTTTCTGCACTTTATTACTGATAATAAGCCGGGAATATGGGCGGCTGTGACTGGACTGCTTGCTTCCAATGGTATTAATATAGAATCCGTTCATCAGAAATGGGAAGACCCGACAAAGCTTTCCGATCTGTATGTACTTGTAGATAAAACAAGAGAATTGTTTGTAAGGAAAGCGGTAAAGGAGATAATAAATTCTCCCGGTATTCATAAAAGTTCATGTTTTTTTAGAATTCTGGAGGGCTAAAAAATGATCGACTTTAATACTCATACTTTTTTAAGTAACGGCGAATGCTCCCCCGGAGAGCTGGTACGCAGAGCGGAGGAGAAGGATTACCGTGCTATCGGCATAACCGATCACGTCGATGCATCGAATGTCGAGCTGGTACTTTCCGCTCTCTTAAGGTTCTGCAGGGAAACGCAGCCTTTTCTTAAAGTGAGAATTATTCCCGGAGTGGAAGTTACCCATGTTCCGCCGGGTCAGATTGCTGCAATTGTACGCAGGGCGAGACAGCTCGGTGCCCGGCTTGTTGTTCTTCACGGGGAAACCATAGCAGAACCGGTAGCTATAGGCACCAACAGGGCAGGATTGGAAGCTCACGTGGATATACTCGCACACCCCGGTTTAATTTCCGAAGAAGATATGCAGCTCGCTGCGGATTCCGGCGTATCCCTGGAAATAACTTCCCATACCCCGCATAGTATGGCGAACGGCAGAATTGTTTCCATGGCAAGAGTATTTAATGTGCCCCTTGTTCTTAACTCCGACGCCCATACTCCCGAAGAGCTGCTTACACCGGAATGGAGGGAAAAAGTTGCTTTCGGTGCAGGTTTAAAACCGGAGGAACTTGAAAAAATAAATAACAATATGATGGTGCTTTTCGAAAAAATAGTGCCCTCTACATTCTTAACATAACAGTAGTTACAGGAGGATAGTAGTAGTGATCTTGTTTTTAAGAATCATAAACGCCCTTTTAATGGGGTACCTGCTTCTTTTATCTCTGCGGATAATTTTAACGTGGTTTCAGGGTCTTGCCGCGGGCAAAGCTTTCGATCTGCTTTCGGAAGTTACAGAGCCCTACCTCTCTCTGTTTTACAGATTGAAATTCTTAAGAAAAGGGATGTTCGATTTTACTCCGATTGCGGCGATTCTTGTACTGGTTGTACTGCTCGATCTTATAAATGCGCTTCTCTTCTACGGCCGGATTACATTCGGGTTTTTCTTTGCTGCCGTACTTTCCGCCGTATGGTCCGGAGTATCGTTTGTGCTTCTTTTATTTCTGATTGTCGGGATAATTCGGGTTTTTGCAGTAATTTTTAGAAGAAACGGCGGTTCTGCCATGCTTAAGGTCGTGGATATTTTAATACAGCCTGCAGTTGCCCTTGTAATGAAAATTATCCGGCTTGGAAAGAGGGCAGGATATACTCAGTATCTTTTACTTACCGTCGGTTTTCTCTTTGTTTTCTGGCTGCTCGGAGG
>QILZ01000147.1 GCA_003233545.1 Spirochaetales bacterium | reverse complement strand
CAGCTTATGAATATTTCTTTGACTAATTGTTCTTTCTGTTCCTGCACCTTTAACAATATTTCCAGACTCATACGAATGCTTATCCTGCTCTCTTTAAGAGATGTCCGGCTTCTAAAAGAAATAAAAAACAAGTTTTCTGGGAAAGAAGCAGCTTTTTCTCTTCCTTAGAAAGAATTATCCCATTCTTAAGTAACCGCCCGGATGCTGTTCTTTAGCATGACAACCTATCAATAAAAGGAGAACGGTAATATGAGAAGCCTAAGTGTAGTTTTATTGACAATCGGGGTTCTGAGTATCTTCGGGTGTTCTCCGTCGGGAAATTCCAGTGCCGAGAAGGCTGCCGTAGCAGCAGCAAAAGCATGGTTATCATTGGTAGACTCCGAAAAGTATAAGAAAAGCTGGAATGAGGCAGCCACGTTCTTCAGAAGAGCTGTACCCAAAGACAAATGGCAACAGAGCATGCAGACAGTAAGAAAGCCTTTGGGAGAGAACCTTTCAAGGAAACTTAAATCAAAACAGTATCGCACATCTCTGCCGGGAGCACCGGATGGAAAATATGTTGTGATTCAGTTCAGGGCCTCTTTCGAGAACAAGAAATCTGCTGTTGAGACTATCACTCTGATGTTGGATAAGGATGGCAAGTGGCGAGTGTCCGGGTACTACATTAAATAAAAACCTAACCAATAGAAACGGGGCCAAATCTTTGACATTTACTCCAGCGAAAGGGTACCGCCGTCGCTGAGCTCGGACATTATCCAAATTAAAAATAAAGGAAAATCATGAAATCGAGTAGTACGCATTAGGATACAATATTTTCCAATACAGAAGATTCAAAGTTGGGATGGTATGAAAATTAATTGGTTTTGCCAAGACATTGCCAAACCAATTCAAGGTACAATGCCGAATGTCGACATATGGATTGAGAGGGCCGTATATTTGCCGAATTTTCAAAGACAGGTGTGCCAAAATGCGCCGGCTTACCAGTGTAAGCAGGTGCAAAACTATCTTCGCAATAAGCTCAGCGGTAAAAGGAAATTATGCATACGTAGCAGACTCTTCCGGCATTCGTGTTGTCCTGATACTCATTCCGAAGTGGCTTATGAGTAAATAGACATGCTAAAATCTCGAAGCCGGCCGGAGGACAATACCGCAGGGCAATGCCACGGGACACCATGGCAGGACCCCGTTAAGCTATTGTGATTTCCTTGCTTAAATATACATCCTGGACTGCATTTAATAATGCTGTGCCTTCGGTCATAGGTTTCTGGAAAGCCTTCCGACCGGAGATTAATCCCATTCCGCCTGCCCTTTTATTAATAACCGCTGTTCTTACCGCATCAGCCAGATCATTTGCCCCCGAGGATGCCCCGCCGGAATTAATAAGTCCGATACGCCCCATATAGCTGTTTATTACCTGGTACCGTGTAAGATCGATAGGATGATCCGTTGTCAATTCCGTATAGACCTTCTCACTTGTCTTCCCGAAATTAACAGCCGTATAACCGCCGTTGTTAGTGGGTTGTTTCTGTTTGATAATATCAGCTTCCATAGTAACACCGAGATAGTTTGCCTGTCCCGTTAAGTCGGCAGATGTATGATAATCCTTTTTTGCGGTCTTAAATGCCGGATTCCGCAGATATGCCCATAGTATCGTTGCCAATCCAAGTTCATGTGCATACTTAAAAGCATCGGATATTTCCTGAATTTGCCTGTTACTCTCCACGGAACCGAAAAAAACTGTAGCTCCGACAGCTACGGCTCCCATATTAAAAGCCTGGTCGACGCCTGCAAATAATATTTGATCATATTTATTGGGATAGGTAAGAAGCTCATTATGATTGATTTTTAAAATAAATGGTATTTTATGTGCATATTTCCTGGCCACAATACCAAGAACACCGAGAGTCGAGGCAACAGCATTACAGCCGCCTTCTATTGCAAGTTTAATAATATTTTCAGGATCGAAGTAGATCGGATTAGGAGCAAATGAAGCACCGGCACTATGTTCGACACCCTGGTCCACGGGTAATATGGAAAGATAACCCGTTCCTCCAAGTCTGCCGTGAGTAAACATTGTTCCTAAATTTCTAAGGACAGCAGCAGACCTGTCCGAAGGAATTAATGTCCGATCGATAAAATCCGGACCCGGCAAATGCAAATGATCCTTAGGAAATATACACTTATGGTTAAGCAGACTTTCTGCTTCCGAACCGAGAAGTTTTCTTATTTTTTCATGCATGTCAACTCTCCTCTTTCTCTGATTTTAATTGTAACCTGTCAGTCTGACCTGTTTCTCTTTAATAATATAACAACGAAGATAGTATAAAGTCGGGACGGCGTCAATAAAATAAATTATCTTAATTTTATCCCTACCTTCCGTCTAAAAAGTTTTCCCCGCTCCCGGCTTATTACTATTCTTTCGTTATTATCAAACTCAACTGCAAATCTGCTCCGCCCCCATGGCAGCACCCTCCGTATTTTCGAAAGGTTTATTATCGTTGTCCTGTTAGCCCGAAAGAAAACCGCAGGATCCACGGTCTTCCCGAGCTGATTAAGAGTTCCCTGTATCCGGTGTTTTCTATTTTCGGCATAGAAGTACACAAAGCCATCCTCGAGCTTAAAGAAAAATATTTCTTCGATATTGATAACACTATATACATTTTTTACCTTAAAACTGATTCTTGTAAGGTAACCCTCCCTCCCGGTATACCAATCGATTAATCTCTGTAAATTCGTATTCTCCTGCGTATTATTTTTAAGCTGGGATAGTACTCTTTCCATAGATATCCCGAACCGTTGTTTACTGAAGGGTTTTAACAGATAATCTACCGCATTAACTTCAAAAGCCCGGATTGCATACTCGTCGTACGCTGTAACAAATATAAATGCAGGAGATTTCTTAATTTTATTTATAACCTGAAAGCCATTTAAACCCGGTATCTGAATATCGAGAAATACCAGGTCCGGGTTAAGAGAATCTATAAGATGCACAGCCTTTATCCCATTGTCCGTTTCAGCTGTAATATTAACGGAAGGATAGTCCTTTATAAATTTTTTAAGCCTTTCACGGGCAGGCCGTTCATCGTCGACAATAATACCGTTAAAACTCATGCACTATCCACCGGTAATGAGAATTCCACTATTATGCCGTTCGGGATGTTTTTTCTAAAGATTAATTCTCTCTTATATAGTGTTTTTATTCTTTGATTTACATTACTAATTCCGGTTCCTATTGCTGCATTAAGATCGGCCAAATCTTTTATTCCGGTACCTCTGTCGCTTATCCGAAAAACAATATCCTTCTTTTTCATATTTATGGATATGTTTAAATCGATTCTTCCGTCTTTATCACCGCCGTATCTTACCGCATTTTCTATAAGAGGCTGCATCAACATGGGGGGAACTCTCTGCTTTATAACGCCGTCTCCGAGTGCATAACTCACGGATAACCGGCTCCCGTACCGCAAATGTTCAATTTCTAAGAGTTGTTTAATATAACTGATCTCCTCTGATATTTGAACAAAGTCCCTCTTTGTTGCCACTAAAGTGTACCTGAACAGGTCGGATAATTTTTCCACCGTTTCGACGGCATTTTCCGGGTCTGTTTCCACAAGATGTGCAATTGTATTCAGAGTATTAAAGAGAAAGTGCGGATTAATCTGTGCCCTTAATAATTTCAGTTCGGAAAGTGTTGCCTGGGCTTTCAGCTTTTCCTTTTCCCTTTTAGCCCTGACCTTATAGGATTCATTTGCAATAAAGATCATTACCTGTTCGCATTGCCCGGGTTCTGCCGGCATGGTTCCCGCATTTATTCGGACAGGTATTCTGGTACCTTTTGTATTTATAACTTCCGAAAACATATTACTGATCCTTTTTCCGGCAAGGCATTTAAATACTATATCATCAACATCGGGTATATACCTGGCAAGCCAATGATTATCCTTTAATTGATCGATAGATTTCAGTTTTAACAGTTTCATAAAGTTTGTATTGGTTTCTACATGTTTAAGATTGTTATCCAGCACCAATACTGCCTCTTCGATAGATTCGAATACATTTCTCAGTGTTGTTATTTTTTCATTAATAACCCTCGACATTGTATTAAAGTTTTTCGCTAGTATGTCCTTATCCGTTTTTTCATGGATAGTAGAACCATATTTTCCTTCCTGTATCCACCTGCTTACCATAACAAATTCATGAAGATAATCGGCGACCTCTTTCAGGGCAAGTCCCACAACCTCTTTATCGGTGAGCGGCTCTATAGGCTTGCTAATATCACCATCCGCCAGCTGCCGAGTAAGATTGGAAAGATGTGTATAGTGTGCAATAAGCGTGTTGATCTCTTCATCGAGCAATAATAGTTCGTCTTTGCGGGTAAGCTCAATTTTTTTAATACTGCTCCCCATAAAATGGGCCAGCCTGTATATCGAATCGATAACCGGTTTTGAGATTCTTTTCGAAATAATAAATGAATACAGAAGAACCACGACAATAAACACGGCAAAGAAGGCAATGGAAACAATATTCTGCAGCCGGTTTATCCTGGTATAAACGGCATTGGTATCGTGTATAAGTATGTCGAACTGTCTGTTAAGGGTTGTACTATAGATCGGAAAAAACTCGATTGCATCTATAATACGTTTTACAGCATACGTACTGCTCGGACTTACCCCTGTTGTTTTGTAGAACTGTTCCATCCAGTAATGATTCAGATTCTGTAAGCCGGGTATTTTCTGTATCTTTCGAATTTCATTTTTAAATCGAGAATCTTCCAGGTTCTTTTTTAACCTGACAAGGCTTTCCTGTGCCATCAACCATACCCTGTAAAGTCCTGTTAAATGTTTTTTTATCGTATCGTTGTAAACGGCACCATCCTGAGCGGACTTATAAAATTTTATTATCTCTTTAGACAATTTTATATTTTTTACCGAAAATGCCCGGTAGGATTTTCCGTCATCCCAGTTTGTGAGAATATTATCCATGGAAACAAGCATTTCATTCCAGGTGTTTTTTAGTTTGTACATCGCTAAAAGATTGGAGTCCGCCCTGATCAGCACATTCCTTATGTAAAAGGTAAAGGCAAGAAAACTTAAAAATATCAGGATAAGAGATAAATAGGTACCGAGTAATTTAACCCGTATGCGCATATAATTGTTTCCCGCACCTTACGCCGTAATTAAAAAAACCGCCGTTTATCCTTTAACCGCACCGCTTGTTAAGCCTTTAATCATGTGTTTTTGAATAAATAAAGTCAAGATAAGAGGCGGAAGAGTTATAGTCGTTGCGGCAGCGGCAAGGCCTCCCCAGTTTATCTCTTCGTACGAGATAAACTTGAATACGGCAACCGGTACCGTCATTGTCCTGTTGCCGGAAAGAATCAATGAAAAAAGAAACTGGTTCCATGAAAAGATAAAACCCAGCACGGATGAAGTAAATATTCCGTTTCGTACAACCGGTATAAGAATCCTGACAAACACCTGGAAGTAAGAACAGCCGTCTATCCGTGCGGCTTCTTCTAACGAGATAGGAACGTTTTCGAAAAAATTTACCATAATCCATATGATAAACGGAAGTGTTATAATTAGGTGTGTCGTAATCAGCGCTATATAGGTATCCACCAGCCTTAATTTTCTGAATATTATAAACCACGGTATTAAATAGGAAATAAACGGAATCATTCTTGCAATGAGAAGGGTAAGGCCTATCTTATGCATTTTAAAACGTGCAATTGCATATGCAGCGGGAAGCCCGAAAAGAAGGGAAATTGCTACGGCAAAGACTGCAACAATGAAACTATTAAACAAATACTTAAGGAAATTATTCTGAGCGAAAACAGATTTAAAGTTCTGCAAAGTCGGTGAAAAAATAATTTTCGGAGGTATTGCCAGGTTATCCATCTGAGTCTTTAGTCCGGTAAGAAACATCCATAGAAAAACAATCAGCGGAAGAATAGTGATAGCCGCAATACCAATATAGAAGAGACCTGTTTTTATATATGATTTACTCAATTTTATTGCTCCATAACCTACGTGACATCTCTGTTTCGGATAACGGCAAGGAAAACATTTACCGCCATGACAATGGTAAACAGTACAATAGCAAGGGTGGATGCCATACCCATTCTAAAATAAGAAAATCCCATATTGAAAATATAGAGATTTAAATTTTCAGATGCTATATCGGGTCCCCCCTGTGTCATAACATATATGAGATCGAATGTTTTAATTGCATCTATCGACCGGATCATGGCAGCAACGATAATGGCAGGTTTTACCATAGGAAGTGTAATATAGAGGATTACCTGCAGGGAATTGGCACCGTCAACTTTAGCGGATTCGAACGGATCGGTCGGAAGCGATTCTAAATTCGAAAGAACGATAAGGAGAATAAGAGGCGTCCATTGCCATGCATCCGTAATGATAAGTGCAGGAATAACCCATTTGGGATCTGCAAGCCATAGCAGCGGCGGAAGACCGATAGCTTTTAACAGAACATTAATGATACCGAGATCGTAGTTGTACATCATCCCCCATATAAGCGCAACCGCTACCGGTGTTGCCGCAATCGGAAAAAGAAAAATAGTCTTAATTATATCTTTTCCTTTAAATTGCCGGTTAAAAAACAGGGCGAGCAGTACACCGATTAAAACCTCGCTGCCGAGTGCTCCGACCGTAAAGATAATCGTTACTCTTATGGAATTCCAGAACCGTTTATCCGAAAGGAGAGCAATATAGTTTTTTAAGCCGTTCCAGTGCGGTCCCGAGCCGCTTGCAACAAACCAGATGTGCAGGCTCATATAGAGATTATATATAATGGGAAATGCCACTATTATTGTCATTAAGATAAGAGCCGGAAGTATAAAGGTATACCGCACTCGATTTTTCATAGGCTTTAATTCCTTACATCACCTGCAT
Source organism: Spirochaetales bacterium (assembly GCA_003233545.1). Classification (GTDB taxonomy): domain Bacteria; phylum Spirochaetota; class Spirochaetia; order SZUA-6; family SZUA-6; genus SZUA-6. The sequence goes on along the minus strand of QILZ01000147.1, from coordinate 3,974 downwards.
CATGAATCCGGTAACATAAGCGCTGCAGATATATAATCTACAGCGCCGATAAGTATGTTACGAATAATTATTCTTAACTTTATTTGGAATTAGCAAGGATTTTATCAATTGTTTTCGCAGCTTCCCTGGATGCCGCTTTAACATCCTGGCCGAGAATAGATGCAACAATTGCAGATCCCATTGCATCACGGCATTCACCAACCGGAATAACCGGAGGATTCCAGAGAGGAGATGCTACCTTATAACTTGCGATAGAGGCATTTGTCCATTCCGGAGATGAATCCTTACTCTTAAATTCAGGGCTCGACCATGCAGATGCCCGTGCGGAAGGAATACCTGCAAGCTGACCCTGCAGAGCTATTGCCTTACTTGTTGCCCACTGGATAAAGAGCCATCCTGCCTCTTTGTGTTTGGAACCAGAATAGATTGTTAAGCCCCAGTTAGAAACGTGCGGTATGGACCCTGCGGGACCTTTTGGAATAATCGCATAACCGACTTTGCCGCTGACAGCGGACTTTTCCGGGTTTTCATAATTAGGTTTAAAAACACTTGCATCGTAAACCATTGCAGCTTTCCCCTGCATAAAGATAGAGATACTCTCGTACCATGAATTGCTCGGAGCACTTTTAGGACCGTAGAGTCTTAAAAGTTTGCCATAAAATTCTGTGGCAGCTATAGCCTCCGGGGAATCAACCGCAGCTTTTCCATTGCTGTCCAGCCACTCTCCGCCGAAGGAATGGAGAAAATCCACCCATTGGGAAGTTGCCGATGCCTTTTTGCCCCTCAGAGTAATCCCATAGGTATCTCCATTGGAAGATTCATAGATTTTTTTTGCCACAGATTCAAGCTCGGCCATTGTTTTCGGTACGGTTACACCTGTTTTAGCGAATATATCCTTATTATAAGCAAGAAGTGAGGTTTCCAGCAAAAGCGGAACAGTATAATTTTTTCCTTCACGAACACCTGCGTTAAGAGCAGCCGGATAAATATCATTAAGGTCATAATCCGGCCACAGGTACTGTTTCGATTTCATAAGACCGTTCAGCGGCGCCAGCCAGCCCGATTGGACATACTGTGCAAGAGCATTACCGGGCATCAGCATAAAAACATCGACATCGGATGTTCCCGAGACCATCTCCACTGTCCTCTTTGTTCTGAACTGATCCTCCGGATAGATTGAAAGTTCAACTTTCATGCCTGTAAGGGCTTCGAATTCGGCAATCTTTGGTTTGATAATATCGACCCAAGGATGCTTGTTAACCATAATTTTGATTTTTGTACCCTCGAAGGCTTTCCAATCGAAACCGGCGGATGCTGCCTTTTTGGTTCCTGCGGATTCCTGTTTCCCGCCTGCAAAAAGAGGCGATGTAAGGACTGCAGCGAGAAGTACAAGCAGAAAAACGGTTTTTCTCATCATAAAACTCCTTTACATTAATTGTATTTTGTTCTTATTCTTATGCATTCTCCGGATATTACAAGAAATATCAGGTAAGCGGTACAATAGAAGATTAAACCGTTTATTCGGTTCTTAAGCGGAACTTTACAAGGACCGGTATACTTGATATTTTTATAATAATGACCTATTAATTAATCTCACGGCAATTGATCAAGAGAGACATTTTACTATGAGAAAAAATGACCGCCGGACATTCCTTCGGAATGGTCCTGTCCATCCTCGCTTTGCAGCAAAGGACGGACCTTTTTCGATTTCCTTGACATTTTCATAATCCAGTGATATAAGTTTCTATCAATTTAAAGAAACCTGAAAAAACTAATGAATCTTAACTTTTTTCTTCTATGGCAGGGCCAGCTTGTATCTGCACTTGGTGATGTTGCCTATGAATTAGCGCTGGGTTTCTGGATTCTTGCTGTTACCGGTTCTACTGCGCTTATGGGAAGCTTAATGGCGGCATCTGCGATACCGAGAGTGGTTTTGTCTCCCTTTGCCGGAGTGTGGGTGGACAGGATTAACCGGAAATGGATTCTTGTTTTTATGGATGCTCTTCGGGGAGCTGCTGTTGTTTTTGTTGGCATTTCGGCTCTATTGGGCTGGATAAAAGTATGGATGGTGTTCGGCGCCGGTATTATAATCGGTTTTGGAGCTGCATTTTTTTATCCCGCAGTAAGCTCTATTATTCCTGATCTTGTGCAGAGAGATAAAACCGTTCGTGCAAACTCTCTTGTTTCAATGACTCAAACGGGATCCAATATTGCAGGAAGTACAGCAGGGGGCTTCTTGTATGCGGTACTCGGAGCACCGCTTATGTTTCTGATAAACGGAGTCTCTTATCTTATTTCTGCTTTTACGGAAGTTTTTATCACTGTTCCTAAAGTTCATCATCCGGAAGGTAAGAAAGAATTCTGGCAGGACATGAAAGACGGTCTTAGATTTACCTGGAAGATTAAAGGATTAAGACTTCTCTTTATCATGGCAGGGTTCTTAAATTTTTTTTTCTTTATCGGGGTAGTCCTTATACTCCCGTTGTTCCAGCGTAATGCAGCGCTTGGCCCGGCGAAATACGGAATTGTTATGGCCGGGATGACAGCAGGAATGTTCATGGGCATGTTTTTTACGGCAGTTGTCCGTATTGCTCCTAAAAGACGTTTTTTCTATTTCAGTATAGGTGCGCTTGCAATGTCCGTTTTTTGGGCTCTGTTTCCTCTGTGGAATAATGTGATATTGATGATTGTTCTGATTCTTGCGGGCGGATTTTTTAATTCGATAGTTAATGTCCTTATAAACTCTGTTATTCAATTAACGATTCCCCAAAATATGCGGGGGAAAGTTATGGGTTTTTTAAGCACCCTTTCACAGAGCCTTACACCGATTGCCATGGCCGTAGGCGGTGTTCTGGGTGAGTTTTTCCCCATTAAATACATTATTTCCTTTTCATTTATTTTGATTGGAATTCTCTGTATCCCTCTTCTGTTTTCGAAATCTCTTAAAGAGTTTATCTGCTACGACGAAACCATTTCTTAGAAAAATCTTTTTACGTAAAAAGGCCGAAGGTAGTACCCTCTCCGAACAAGACTTTCCGGATACCTTCGATTTCTGCTGCATTTCCATTTTTATCTTAAGCAATTTAGACGGCCTCATCGTCCGCTGCGGCTGGAAAAAATCCCGTCGATCTGATATAGATTTTACAGGGAGCTATCTTGGGTCGGCATGAGAGGAGAAAGCTGTTGGATAATATTATTTCTGTTGTAAAGAGAAGCAATCAGCGGGGAGGCAGAATGCTTTCCATTATCGATTTGATAGAGGCGGGCACGCTCGACTTTAATGAATCCGGATGGCTTATTTCCCGGATAGAAAGCGGTTCCTCTTTTTTAATCGGTGCAAAGCCCGGCGGTGCCGGAAAAACTACGGTCATGGGTGCTCTGCTTGTTATGCTTCCTCCCGGAGCCCGGCTCTATCTTGCAGGTGATAGCACAGACAACATGGATATGTTCGAAACAACGGACAGAAGACAGCACTCTACTTCTACAGGCAGAGGCAGCAGCTCTGCCTTTAACAAATATATGGTTTCCTATGAAATAAGCCCTGCTTTCTATGAAGGGTATGTATGGGGCAAAGCTGTAAGAGAAATGTTTGCTATGACAGATCTGGGATTCAGGATAGCTGCCAATCTGCATGCAGATACACTTACAGATGCAAAGCATCAGATTGTTATGGAGAATAGGGTACCGGAACATCAATTTAATAGATGCGGTATATTTGTTCCTATTACTTTACGCGGATGGAAAAGGGAGGTTAGCAGAATATTCTATTATGATAATCAGGAAGAGAAAGGATGGAGGGAACTTAGTCGTAACCGCAGACCTTTAGAGCGTGAAATTGAAATACAGGATTTCCTTAAATCCTGTGTCAGGAATAATATCAGATATATAGAAGAAGTGAGGAATGAATGGCTTGCCTTGCGAAGTGGAAACCTTTAAATAATCGGGATTTATCAATCTGCCGGTAACGGTTAAGC
>QILZ01000331.1 GCA_003233545.1 Spirochaetales bacterium | reverse complement strand
TACTGGATACCAACAGGCAAAAGGTAATAGTTTACGATAAAGAAGGAAGGTTTAAATTCGAATTCGGCGAACTCGGTATTGGTGAGCTGAAGTTCCTGTATCCTTCCGATATTGTTATCGATGCCGGGGACAGAATATATGTGGCTGATTCTCTTAACAACCGGATCGAGGTATTAAAGGAAGGTTTGTAAACCGGGTCTATAATAGTCGATCCCTGAATAAATATTTTTCCGCCGAACTTTCCTTCAGTACGAACTCAGCGAAGCATCCTCTACCGCTACTCCTGTTTTACAGGCGGATGTCATCCAGTGATAGAAGTTGTCCTCTGTCTCCTGCAGGTGGCGGTACAAACGCCCCGTCAGCTTGTTTTTTATATTATTGTAATTTTTATCATCTATTACATTCTTAAGTTCGTGGGGGTCTCTTTTAAGATCATATAGTTCGTTGATATCGGCCGGATTGATAATAATTTTATAATCATCGGTTCGTATCATACGTTGTGGGTAGGGAAAGTGGTGTCCGTGGAACTCGGCGTAAACTTCCTCCGCCCAGTCAGGAACTTCATGCCCTTCGAGAAGAGGAACAATGCTGCGTCCGTCGAATTGGTCCGGCAGGGGTATCCCGGCTATATCAAGGAATGTAGGGGCAAGATCGATCAGGTTGACAAACTTATCGCATTTTTCCCCCGGACGGGTATGTTCCGGCCACCGGACGATCAGCGGAATTCGGTAAATGTCATCGTACATGGCCGGGCCTTTATCACTGAGTTTATGGTTCCCCACAAAGGCCCCATGATCCGCACTGAAGAATACCACAGTGTTTTGGGACAGTCCCAGGTTTTCAAGAGCTTCCAGTATTCGTCCTATCTGCATGTCGATCATGGTCACATATCCCCAATACATAGCGATTAGTTTCTGCCACTGCTTCTTGGTAAAGCTGTCAAATGCCCAATGGGCATAGTAATTCATTTGCACTCTGGGTTTGTTCTTAAAAGTCTCATCCGCACCGGAAGGAAGGGAGATTTCGGATGGATCGTACAGATCGGCATATTCAAGGGGAAGATAGTACGGCAGGTGCGGTCCGAAGAAATTACACATCAGAAAGAAAGGCTTCCCGTCCCGATTAAACTCTCCGGCATAATCCTTTAACATTCCGATTGTCCTTTTCCCAAGGAAATAGGTGAATGTTCCCTCTTCCGGCCCTTTATAGATACCTGACAAAACGTTACCAGGTTCTCCGTTCGGGAAGGTTCCGCGGATCTCATCGGTGACCTTAAAGAGAGGAAGTCCGTTTTGCTTAAGGTAATCCAGGTAATCCGGATGATCGATGGGAGGGGCCCACCCCGGGTAATGTAAACCTTCGAAACAATACTGATCGGGGCCGTTATTTACGCCGACGTGCCATTTGCCTATGTTCCCGCACCGGTAGCCCGTCCGGGATAGGTAATGAGAGAAGAGTTTAAGGTTTTTATCTAACTCCGTCATGTATCCTACATTCCGCTCGAAGTTTGCCAGTAAACGGTGCTTGTGGGGCCACATACCGGTAAGCAATGATGCCCTGGCAGGTGTGCATATGGCTGTCGGGGTAAATGCGTTGTCAAATCTTATCCCCGACCGGGCCAGGCTGTCGATGTGAGGAGTTTTGCATATAGTATTTCCGTATGCTCCCAGCGAGTCCAGCCTGTGTTGGTCGGTAAGTAAAAGTAGTATGTTTTTCTTTAAAGGATTCACCATCATATAACTCCTGTCCAAAAGAAAAGGGTCTGATGGGTTCTTTCATCAGACCCGTAATCATCTAAGCCATTTTCTTATTGGTATTTTTTAAGGATTTTATCGATCTCCCCACCCAGACGCTTAGCCGCCTGTTCAGGAGTTAGCTCGCCGATGACAGCCAGGCCTACTATTTCTTTGGTAATGGTCAGCGTCTCTGAGTAGGCAGGATGAGAAATCTCAGCGGCGTATCTCTTTCGGATCCAGGGCAGCATGTCGGCAAAAATTTTCATCTTATCCCCGAACTGTGGATACTGTATTGTGGCTGCCACAGATTTTCTCACCGGGAGAAAGTTGATGTCCCTGGCAATCTTGGCAACGCCCTTTTTGCCGGTCATAAACTCGACAAACTTCCAGGCCTCGGGTTTCATTCTGGACTGCTCAGCGATAGCGAGAGGTCCTCCTCCGAAGGGAACTGCACCCTGTTTCCCCCGGAATAGGTATGTTACATCCCAGGTGAAATCCGTGATGGTTTTGTTAAAATGCCGGAAGAGCCAGGAACCGGTCACATCGAAGACTGCAGATCCGGTCTTAAACAGTTCGTTGGCGGAGGTGATACCTGTAAAGGCATCGGTGGCACCCACACCGCTCTTATGAAGGTCAGCGATGAATTTAATAGCCCGAATACCATCCGCGTTGTCGATGTTGTTCCTTTTAAAGTCCGTACTGAAAAAGCTTGCACCGCTTTGGAAAATAACCGAAGTGATAAAATGGGTTTTTTGATCCACTACCACACCGTATTTGACGTTGTTAGCCTGCTGAGTTTTTCTTGCCACGTCCATAAACTCCTTCCATGTCCACGCTTCATTCACACTTTTCGGCGGGGAAATTCCGGCACGCTCCAGGTATTCCCTGTTATAAAAAAGCCCGATAGTATCCGTATGCCAGGGGGAAGCGTATAATTTCCCCTTGATCGTTGCTGCCGTCAGCAGAGGCTTAAGAAAATCATCGGCAAACCCCTTGGGCATAAGGGGATTCAAATCCGCCAGAACACCTGCCTTCGCATACCGGGCGACCCTCGTAAAGACAAACCGCATAATGTCGGGCATCGTCTTGGAGACAATGTAGGCATCGAGCTTCTGGAAGTATTTATGCGGAACATGCAGCAGTTCCACAGAGATATTCGGGTTTTGCTTTTCGAACTCGGCAATGGACTCCTTTACCGAATCCACGATAACGGGCTGACCCCAGATGACAAAGCGGAGATTAACTTGCTTGGTGGCTGTGGTTTCTTGAGAAGGGGCCGCCATCACGATCATAGCCGTCATGGCAAACAAACAAACTGGTAATAATATAATTCTCCTCATTGGAAAATCCTCCTTTAAGTTTTTAGCGGAGACTTGTTGATTGTCTCCGGCTCTGTTTAATATTAATGTCAGAGCCTTAATATTGCTGCTTATCACCTCCTTTCCCTCTTTAAGGGGTTTCGATTATCCCCTTGTCCCGGTAAGGCTGATACCTTTAATAAAGTGCTTCTGAAAAGCCAGAAAAACTATCATCACCGGGATAATGGAGATGAGGGTCATAGCCATCAGTTGACCCCAATCGGTCCATAGCTCCCCCCTGAACTTAGATAGGCCCAGCTGGATAGTGAGGAGCCAGTCGGACTCTACGACAATCAGCGGCAGTAGAAACTCGTTCCACGAACCCTGAAAGCTGAATATGGCCAGTACGGCAAGCGCCGGCTTCGCCAGAGGAAGGATGATCTGAAAAAAGATGCGGAACTCACTGGCTCCGTCGAGCCTGGAGACTTCTATTAATTCGGTGGGAATGGTCCGAAAATACTGCCGCATCAGAAAAACCCCGAAGGCCTGGGCAACACCAGGGAAGATAAGCCCCTGATAGGTGTTCAGCCAACCGATTTTTCCCAAAAGCAAAAAGACCGGAATCATTGTAAGCTGGAACGGAATCATAAGGGTGGCTAAGATCAGAAGGAAGAAAAATTTATGCCCCCAAAACCGGTATTTGGCAAAGGCATACCCGGCTAACGAAGCTAAAAAGGCGGAGAGGACTGTTCGGGTTACTGTGATAAATGTGGTGTTAAAGAAGATCCTGCCGAAAGGCAGTATACTCCAGCCTATAATAAAATTGCTTAAGGTTGGTTTCTGAGGGATAAAATTGGGCGGGGACTGGAAAACCTCGCTTGCAGGTTTAAAGGCAGTGGAAACCATCCAGAGAAACGGGAAAAAGGTCGCTGTGGAAATAGCGATAAGGATCAAGTACATAGCCCCGCGGCTGATCTTTAGCCGGTTGGTAATCATCAACTCCTCCTCATTATTGGTACCCGGCTTCTTTACCGAAAAACTTCATTTGAATGATGGTAATAGATAGTAAAATCAGGAAAAGGTAGCAGGAGGCAGTTGCCCCCATGCCGAGGTTGAACCGTTCGAACCCTTCCCGGTAGATATACTGAACAATCGTCATTGTTGCATACCCCGGTCCCCCGTTGGTCATAATGTAAACCTGGTCAAAAACCTTAAAGGAACCAAGAGTACTTATGACCAGGACAAAGAGGGTAATAGGTTTCAGAAGCGGCAGGGTGATATACCAGAAGGTTTTCCAGGGGCCGGCTCCATCGATCCTGGCCGCCTCGTACACAGTCTCCGGTATACCCTGCAGGCCGGCCAGGAAGATTACCATAGTCTGTCCGGCGTTTTTCCAGACCCCGAGGGCGATTATAGGGTAAATTGCTAGTTTCGGGTTCCCCAGGATATTCTTTGTATAGCTGCCTCCGACTCCGGATAACAAAAAATTAATTACCCCGTATTCTGCACTGAACATCCACTGCCAGATCAGGGCTACCGTTACCATGGACACCACGTAGGGAAAGTAAATCAGGCCGCGGAATAGAATACGTCCTTTTATCCGGCGGTTAAGCAACAGGGCAAGCCCAATGGCGATAGGAATTTTAAAAAGGAGATGGCCGCACACATAAAAGGCAGTAGTGCCGAGCGATTTCCAGAACAGTGGTTCGCGAAGGGTCCGGATAAATCCGTTAAACCAGATAAATCTAGGAGGAAAGAACACATCCCAGTGGAAGAAGCTTAATACTAAGACCCAGACCACAGGAATAAGGACAAAGATAAACAGTAATAACATGTGCGGAAGGATAAACAGGTAAGGAACCACCTTGATTCCGGAGATATTAGGCCTCCGGCGGAAGAAGGATAACCTTAGTCCTTTTTCTGTTCCAGTCATACAGGAAACCTCTCTTTCTATAATTAATGGTAATTAATATTCGAAAACGCCCTCGAGATACTGCCGGTGGGCATCGAGTAATTCTCCGGTGATGTCCCAAATCTGGTCCAGAGTAAGCACCGCCGATGTAAGCGGATCGAACATTAACGCCTGCGCCACCATCTCGCGGTTGTGCTCCAGAACCGATTTTACCGCCAGACGATGAACATTAATGTGGGTCAGGTTTGCAGCGGCGCACTGCGCCGGAATTTCACCCACATAACAGCCTCGAACTCCGTTGCGGTCCACCAGGCAGGGAACCTCGACCACACAGTCCTCCGGAAGATTTCTGATAAGCCCGTGGTTTAGAACATTTCCGTAGATGATCCGTGGCTGACCCGTTTCCATCGAATGAATGATTCCGGAACCATACTCGTGTGACCGATCGATTCTGACGGCCTCACCGGCCTCTGATTTTCTCTTAAGTTCTCTGTACCGTTCCCTGGAACTGTTAATATTTATTTTAAACCTGTCGACCTGGATTTTATATTTTTCAATCAGTTCATCCCTGTCCATAAAGAACGGGCTGTACTCGGCTGCGTGGTTGCTCGACTCGGTGTGGAAATAGCCCAGGCGGCGAAAGATTTCGGCGCGGACAGGCTCCTTCATAAAATTTTCCTTATCCTGCAGGAATTTCCGAAGCACCGGATAGAGATCTTCGCCTCTATGTTCCAGCTTGATAAACCAGGCCGTATGATTGATGCCGGCGCACAAAAAGTCGAGATCCTCAGGCGATAGGTCTAACCAGCGGGCAAGCATATTTGCCGTCCCCTGAACGCTGTGGCAGAGCCCCACGAATCGAATGGGTGTTGCAGACTGCACCGCCCAGGTGAGTATGGCCTGGGGATTGGTGTAGTTTAGTATGATGGCATCGGGACATTGTTCCTCCATATCTTTACAGATAGAGAGCAGTACGGGGATTGTGCGGATACCGCGCATTACGCCCCCCACACCGATTGTGTCGCCGATAGTCTGCTTTAATCCGTACTTCCGCGGGAGGCTGGTATCGAGTACCGAAGCTTCCAGACCACCGACTTTGATCATGTTTATGACATAATCTGCGCCGTCGAGAGCTCTGTGCCGATCTGTTGTTGCAAAGATTTTCGTATCCGGATTTAATTGTTTAACAACATTGCGGGCAATAGATTCGGAGGTCCGCAGTTTCTCCTTGTCAATGTCCACCAGTACGAATTCGGTTTCCTTAAGTTCCGGATAGGTTAGAATGTCGGTCAACAGCCGAATACAGAATACGGTGCTCCCTGCTCCTATCATTACGATTTTTGCCGGTTTCGTTTGTTTCTCCTTATCATATTCTCAACTATTTCCTTCCGCCAGGATCGATCCCCGGTATTTTCTATGGATATCACCTGTTACGGATTTTCAAGCTGGATCCGCGGACAATAAGCCGGGGCTTCAGGACCCGTTGGATAACCGGATCACTTTTCTTCGATTTTATGAGTTTGAGAAGAATATTTCCCCCTATCCGTCCAAGCTCCCGCTTGGGAATTCGCATCGTCGTCAGAGGCGGACAAAGGACTGATGAGAAAAATAGATCGTCATACCCGGCAATAGCTATATCATCAGGTACAGCGACCCCTTCCTCCTGGAAAGCTTTCATTACTCCTACAGCAACGTAATCACTGAAACAGAAAACAGCAGAAAAGTTCAGGGAAGCTCTCCCTTTTTTAAGATCTGCCTTTATCATCCGATAGCCGTCCTCTGCCTCCATAGCTCCGAACCGTACTATTGAATCATCAAATGTTAAGCCATTCGCCTTTAAGGCCTTTTTATAGCCTTCCAGACGGTCCCTGGCGCTTGAAGGTTCTCTGGTTCCGTTCAGCATTAGTATCCGGTGATGCCCCTGTTCGATCAGATGCTGTGTTATCAGAAAAGCGCCGAGAAGATTATCCGACACAACATAATTCACATTGATGTTTTTAAAATACCGGGCAACCAGGACAAATGGTTTCTCATGTTCCTGCAACTGTTGAAGTATGTTTTTATCCCCTTGTGCAGGGCTGAAGATTACCCCGTCGACGCGTTTTTCCAACACCAGTTCAATCGCCTGTTTTTCCTGTTCTGGGTCCTGTTCGGTGTTACAGAGAATCAACCCGTACCCCCTGGCTTTTACTGTCTCTTCGATCCCTTTAATTACCTCGGCGAAAAACGGATTTGAATTTTCAGGTACGATGACAGCAATTGTCTGTGTATGCTTCCCTCTAAGGCCCATCGCAAGGTGGTTCTTGGTATATTTAAGTTTCTTCGCTGCTTCTAATATCTTTTGTTTAGTCCCGTCGCTGATATCGTCCTTATCGGCTAATGCCCGGGAAACTGTGTTAACGGAGACACCGACGACCCGGGCAATATCTTTCATCGAATTTCGTTCCATTCTCTTTTATTCCATAACTCTGTTATTTACATGATCGTTCACATGAACGTTAATGTTGATGATAATATACTATTTTTCATCTGTCAAGTGTTTTTTTCTCATTCTATATGTATTATATGTAAAATAGAATCGTAAGGCGGAGCATCTATTTCCGTAATGGAAACTATAGGGAGGGATGTTAAAGGAAATGGCCGAAGGCAAAGTAATAGTTGGCATAGGGAAATATTGTGGGATTGTTTTGCCGGAACCGGAAAAAAAGTGCATGGAACTTCTTAAACGGTATAACCTGGACCTGGTATGTTTAACCCTGGGAGAAAAAGGAAGTATCCTGGTTTCCGCTGATGAGGTTGTACATCATAATGGGTTTGCTGTAAAGGTTAAGGATACAGTTGGAGTCGGTGATGCATTTACAGCCGCTTTAACACATCATCTTCTTAAGGGTACATCGCTTGAAAATACTAATGAGTACTGTAACCGTTACGCATCATGGGTAGCATCTCAGAGAGGAGGCACCCCTCCTGCTGACAGGAGCGTGTTAGAAGCTGTGATTTGACAGGGGGTATTTGCTATAGATCATGGTGCCGATACAGTTCCCGGTTAAAAGGAATACTTTAACTTTATCTGCACCATGTTTTTTACAGGTAAAAAATAGGTTTCGCTGTAGTAATTGTCCTTGACATCTGTAAATCTCAACCAGCTTACCTCTACTGTAATATTTCCGGAAGCTTCATAGCTGAATAGAGGCATAATACTTAACCCCCATGAATCGGGAGAAAATAGAATGGAAAGCGATACACTCGTATTTATACTGTATATGGGCTGCATAAGATAGAGCAGAATATAATGACGTGAAAAGTAACCGGGGCGCATCATTAATGCAGTATCGGCAGGCAGGAAACTGCCTTTGTAGGTCTGTACGAGGTTGTAGTAATTCCGCCTCTCTGTAAGGTTAAAACCCTCGCCATTGTAGTAATATTCGCCAATAATATTCATATCCCAGGGAAAGGTATACTGAAGTCCTGCCAGTGCATTAAACTGCGGATTAGTTTTTAATGTGAGGTTGCCATAGGCATCCGGGTATTTTATTCTGCTGCCGTTAAGCAATGCTCCTTCGCCGTAGATGCCGATACCGCCTGCGTCGAGCATAAATCCTGTTCCCGCTGACGGAACAAAGGAATTTACGGTGCCTTCAGGAACATAATTGTACAACCCGTCTATGGTTATCTCTATCAGGGGAAAAGAGAAGGTTAGTTCCGCAAGTCCCTGGATATTTTTATAATCTATTCCGGCGGCATAATTTTCAGGGCTGTAAATACCGGATGCTCTGGCCGTTATCGTATTTCCTCCGTTAAACTCCAGAGTAACCGCATCGACTCCGGTCAGCCCGGCTTTGGGGTTAAACGGATT
>QILZ01000184.1 GCA_003233545.1 Spirochaetales bacterium | reverse complement strand
TTTCCAAATAAATAAAAATGATTTATATATAGACAACATGAATAAAAACATAAGTTTAGGGAATTTAGTTAAACAAGGTCTTCCTTTTTATTCCGGAAATTTAATTTATAAAACAAATGTAAAATATGATATTTTAAAAGGTGAAAAATTGTTTTTGAAAATAAAGTCATTCGAAGGAACTGCTGTTAAAGTTTATATTAATAATAGGAATGCCGGAATAATTGCCTGGGAGCCGCAGGAAATAGAAATAACAAATCTCGTAAAGAGCAGTAATTTTGAATTAAGTTTTGAACTATTTACTCACAGAAGAAATTCTCACGGCCCGCTTCATTATCCTGAAACAGCACATTGGTACGGTCCTGCACAATTTATTACAAATGGTAAATTGTGGTCTGATAAGTATCAGCTGGTAGAAACAGGTATTAATAATCCGGTAGAGTTAACTGTAAAAAAATAGGGGATTTATAATTTCCCGGTTTCCTTGACATTTCGATCGGACCGTGATATGAATTTTACTGTTAGGTAGTAGGCAAGTAGGTAGGTATATAGCTCGAATAGTTATGGAGATTTCTACTCCGAAGGTGTGTTTTGGGTAAAAGGGAGCAAATAAAAAACTTTATACTATCCCGGATAAGGTCTAATAAGTTTAAATCCTGTGAACAGATCTATTCCCGCAGTAAATTTATGTCTAAATTCAACTGTGCACGGGCTACAGTTGATAAAGTCTTAAAAGACCTGATAACCGCCGGAATCCTTTACGGTAAAAAGGGGGCCGGTACTTTTGTAGTCCCTGCAGAAAAAGTAAAACCATCTGAAAACATTGCTATAGTCTCCGGAGAATTAGGAAGCCCTTCCATGCCTTACAAGATAGCTTATTCTTTTATGGAGAACATGGGGCCGGAACATAATATAAAATTTTTCACCTACAACGAAATCCTTCACCCTGCCTCCTGGCAGAAATGTAAATCACAACAAGGTATTGTCTTTATCCTGCCGGACATCCAGCACAGCCCTTTTATTATAGAGGCCCGGACTCAAAATATACCGCATATTATCCTGTACCGCAATTTGCCGGAATCTTCTTTTGTTTCCATAGACAACCAGCAAGCTGTTATAAACATGGTCTCCGTCCTGGCAAAAAAAGGCTGTAAAAATATCGCCTATCTCGGTGTAAGAGAAAGCAGGTACTATTTTCCCCAGGAAAGATACCTGGGATTTTTAGAAGGATTATTAAAAAACCGGCTGGAACTGAAAAAAGACCTTGTTCATTTTATCCCTGAACATAATATCAACACGGCATTAAACCAAATCTTTAATTTAAAAACAAAACCTCAAGGTATAATACTGGGCAACTTGCAGGGAATCGGCCGGGTTGCCGCAAAAACAGAAAAAAACAATTTAAAGATAGGCAAAGATTTCTTTCTTGCTTGTTTTGACCCTGTTGATAAAAACACTTACCCTTTTCCGGTCATCAGCCTGGAATCGATTGCCGGAAAAATAGGAACCGCCGGAGTAGAGGTCTATAAAGAACAAATTAAAAACCGGCAAAAACTAATACAAAATTACATTACACCTGAAATAATAGAAGGTTAATCAAGATGAAGGAGAAGTAAAAACGACTTCCCGTGAAATTGTTAAAGATACATTAGAATATAATAATCCGGAAAGGGTAGCCCGGTCATTCGAGAAATCAGATTTCTCTTATGCCTGCTGCACTGCAAAAACACATGCCACTGATTGGGAAAAAGCAGCTGCTAACCGGTGGGAACGAACAGATGAATGGGGGAATCTATGGGCTCGTGCAGACCCGACATCTAAAGGAGAGGTGATAAAAGGAGTTTTAGACGACATAAAGAATATAGATACTTACCTGTTCCCTGATTATTCAAGACAAAAGAACTATACTGTAGTTTTAGAAAAAAAGAAACAATATCCTGATAAATGGTTGATCGGAAGTATGCCGGGTTTTGCTTTTAATATTGCCAGAAAAATGCTTAAACTTGATCAGTATCTAATGGATTTAATCCTGGAAGAAAATCTTATACATTCTCTTCATAACCGTATAGATATAATGCTGGAACAAATGATTAATAATTATGCCAGAACCGGCGTTGACGCAGTTATGTTCCCTGAAGACTGGGGTACTCAAAATCAGACTCTTATAAGCCCCCGGATGTGGCAAAAAGAATTTTATCCGCGGTTTGTAAGGCTTTGCAGTATAGCTCATAAGAAAAATATTAAGGTATTCATGCATTCCTGTGGTAATATCGGAGCAATTATTCCCGGTCTTATAAAGGCAGGTATCGATGTCCTTCAGTTTGATCAGCCGGACCTTCATGGAATAGATAATCTTGCCGCATATCAGGAAAAAAGCAAGATTACTTTCTGGTGTCCTGTAGATATTCAAAAAACCTTACAGAAAAAAAATGAAACTATCATCCGGGCAAAGGCCAGAGAAATGCTGGATAAGCTCTGGAAAGGCCGCGGCGGTTTTATTGCCGGATATTACGGTGATAATAAGTCTATCGGTCTCGATCCTGAATGGCAATTATATGCCTGTGAAGAATTCAAGTTCCATGGAGTTATATCTAATTATAAACAACATAACAATTAACTTTTTTAAACAGTATGTTAGGAGGTAGATTTTTGATTAAAACAATAAGAATGGGATTAATTGGCTTAGGCGGCATGGGAAAGACTCACTTAAAGAATATGGCTGATATCGAAGGCCTGGAAGTAACTGCTGTCTGCGACGCAGATTCTAAAAGAATGGATTCTTTTCAGGGAACGAAATTTACCGATTCCTCCGAACTTATTAATTCCGGCAAAGTGGATGCTGTTCTAATTGCCACACCTCATTATTTCCACACACCTGTTTCTGTCGAAGCTCTGCAAAAAGGACTTCATGTATTAGTGGAAAAACCTATTGCCGCTCATATTTATGATGCTAAGAAAATGGTAGAGGCACATAAGGACAAGAATCTTGTTTTCGCGGTCATGTTTAACCTGAGAACTGATCCCATGTACAGAAAATTAAAAAACATGGTCGAGAATGACGAATTAGGCAAGATTGTGCGGGTAAACTGGATAATCACAAATTGGTTCCGGACCTATGCCTACTATGCTTCAGGCAGCTGGCGTGCTACCTGGGAAGGTGAAGGCGGTGGAGTACTTTTAAATCAATGTTCGCATAACCTGGACATTATCCAGTGGATTGCAGGCCTGCCCTGTAAAGTTACCGCTAATATCGGTCTCGGTAAATACCATGATATAGAAGTCGAAGATGAAGTAACTGCTCTTCTGGAATATTCCAGCGGCGCTACAGGTGTCTTTATTACTTCGACAGGCGAGGCGCCCGGAACCAACAGGTTGGAAATTGCCGCCGAAAAAGGAAAAGTTGTCATGGAAGACAGAAAAATGACATTTTTTCGAAATGAAATAGAAATGTCCGAATACAGCAAAACCGCAAAAGACATGTTTGGAATGCCCCCTTCTTCTGAAACCATAGAACTCGATTTCACAAAAGACAACGGAGAACAGCATATTGGTATAATTAAGAATTTTCGGGATGCAATAATGGGCAAAGCAGAACTAATCGCCCCTGCAGAAGAAGGTATCCGGTCTTTGGAAATAGGCAACGCCATGCTGCTTTCAGGGATTTTGAAAAAACCCGTAGAAATCCCCTTAGACAGCGACTTTTTTTACGGTAAATTTAATAAACTTAAAAGGAGAGAAAAACGAAATGTACTATACCGGATTTGCGGACGAAGCAGGGACAGGTATTAATGTCCAGATAAAGGCAACCAAGGAGTTAGGGTGGAAAAATATCGAGTGCCGGAATATTAACGGCACTAATATCACTAATATCTCAGATGAAATATTCTACCAGGTCGCTGAAAAACTGAAGGCAGCAGAAGTGAAAATAAACTGTTTCGGGTCTGAGGTGGCTAACTGGAGCAAAGACCCTCGAAAAGAAGAAGATTTTATAAAGAGCATCGAAGATTTAAAAAGAGGAATACCGCGTATGCATGAGCTGGGCACTAAGATGATCCGGGGTATGAGCTTTGCCATTATTAAAACCCTTGTGCCCTACCCGCCTGAACTGGAAAGGGTTATTTTTAAGAAAGTAAACCACCTGGTAAAGATCTGTGAAGATGCTGATATCTTATATTTACACGAAAACTGTATGAACTACGGCGGCATGTCCTATGAGCATACCTTAAAACTTCTTGATAACGTTAAATCTCCCAATTTCAAACTGGTCTTTGATACAGGCAACCCTGTCTTCTCGGACGACTGTAGAGGTAATCCTCCTTATGAAAAGCAGGATTCGTTTGAATTCTACTCGCAGGTAAAACAATATATCCATTATGTCCATATAAAAGACGGTATTTATATAGAAGAAACTGACAGTATTTTCCCGAAATCGAATTTCACCTTTGCCGGAGAAGGGAATGGGCATGTAGAAAAAATTGTAAGAGACTTACTACAATCGGGCTATAACGGCGGGTTTTCCATAGAACCGCACCTGTCCGTGGTCTTCCACGACAAATCCCGGAAATCTGAAAATAATATTAAATATAATAACTATATCGAATACGGCCGGAGATTTATGGCTTTAGTTGAAAAAATAAAGTCTGAGGTATTCTAAGCTACTTACTAATTTTTCCTCTACCGGCGTATCAGAGAAATCTTCCAGGGAAAGGTAACCGTGATAACCCACAGCGCTAATATCTTCGAGCAACTGTTTCCAATCCACTATTCCTTCGGCCACTTTAACATGGGTTGGAGCCCATTTACCATCCTTATTGTACCAGGCGGAATTTTTAACATGAATATGGGCTAAATACTCTCCCAGAAGTTCCAGACCCATTCGCCAGTTTTCCATTCCTTCATAAACCATGTTCCCCGGGTCATAAATGATGCCTATATACCGGGGGTCAAAATGACTCACGAGACGGTAGGCCAGGCTGGCACTGGGAATGATGTTCCCCGGGTGAGTCTCTAAAATGACCTTAACTTTTTCTCTGATTGCTATTTTTTCTACCTCTTTCAGATCTTTAACAGCCTGATCATAGAGTAGATTATAATTAATTGTTCGATCATAGGCAGGAGCACTAACTCTGAACTGAGGGCAGTTCATAACCCGGGCAGCCCGGGCCACTTTCTCAATTTTGCTTATTTCTTTTATTTCCAGATAGGTGGCAAGGGAGCATATTTCCAGCCCCTGTTCTCCCGACATTTTTTTAAGGAAAGAGGCTTCTTCCAGGATGGTGTCAATGTTAATGGTGCTTCGATTATTTCTCCAGAAAGAAGGAGTTTCTTCTTCATATTCACTTGATATCTCCTTAACCCTCCATTCCACGCCGTCATAACCTGCCTCCGCCAGCTTCTTAACAGTCTCCTCCAGGGTAAATTCCGGCATTATAACGCTAAACACACTATATTTCATTTTGCCCTCCTTTTAGCTTTTTGTATAAAGGCATTACAAAAGTGCTGCCTTTGGTTACAATATACACAATTTCTATTAAACTTATTTGGTAATTGCTTAAAATAGTGTGTTCTCTTTAAATTTTATCGTTATTTACGTTCCGAATAAAAAACTGATACAATGCATATACCAGAGATAATCAAGTACATCCCCTTGTGCCGTGATCGATTTATCGGATGGAGTTGTACGCAAAGCCAAGTCTAAAGATGCTTCGTAATGCGATAGCGTCCGGAGAAACACCTGAACAGAAAATGGAAAAGCCGATCCGGGAAGCAGACGAAGCTATGATGAAACCTGTAAACTACCACGCCCAAGCTTTGCTTGGCGCACCGATCTTAAGCCCTCCTATACTATATTATATATTCTTCTATCCTTGTCGTACATTCTAATTTCCTTGATTTTTCAAGCATCCTTTGATATAAGTTTTACATGTAGTATGAAGAGAACCGAAAACAGAATATTAAGAGCAGCTGACAATCAAATGGTAGTTGTCGCCGCCGCTCGATTTGCAAGGGAGGCCAAATGGCAAGCAGAGATTCGACCCGGCCAAATATTATCCTTATCCTGACGGATGACCAGGGTTACTGGGCCATGGGGTGTGCAGGCAATCAGGAGATACACACTCCGAATCTTGACAGGCTGGCTTCTACAGGAATGCGGTTCGAGAATTTCTTTTGCACCTCGCCGGTCTGTTCACCGGCCAGGGCCTCACTTCTTACTGGCCGGATACCATCGCAGCACGGAGTCCATGACTGGATCAAGGCCGGAGATACTATTGCCGGATATGAGCCGGAGCGTAATGGGAAGTTAATCGAATATCTCAAAGACCAACCAGGGTACACCGACTACTTAGCGGCCGGAGGCTACACTTGCGGTATCAGCGGCAAGTGGCATCTCGGAGACTCACACCATCCTCAGAAAAGCTTTGCTTTCTGGGAAGTGCACGCCAAAGGAGGCGGACCATACTATAATGCGCCCATGATCAAGGAAGGGAAAGTGTATGAGGAGCCCCGGTATGTAACTGATTTCATAACGGACAATGCCTTGCGTTTCTTACAACAGAAGAACAGCAATGACCCGTTTTACCTGAGCGTGCATTACACGGCACCGCATTCCCCCTGGCAGCGAGAGCAACACCCGGCAGAGTTGTTTGATTATTATTACCGGAATTGTCCGTTTGAGTCCGTTCCGCATGATCTGTGCCCTCCGGAATGGGTGCATCATCTGGGTATTCCTGTCAAAGATACCGAAACAAGGCGCGTGTATCTGAGCGGTTATTATGCCGCCGTTACGGCAATGGACACCAATATGGGCCGGCTTCTCGATTGGCTTGAATTAAACAACTTACGCGAAAATACATTGATCTGTTTTACCAGCGACAATGGTATGAATATGGGACATCACGGCCTTTACGGAAAAGGCAATGCCACGTTTCCTTTAAACATGTTCGAAGAATCTGTAAAGGTACCTTTTATTGTATCGCGCCCTGGCCATCTCCCGCAAGGTTTACTGTGCACTGAACTGTTAAGCCACTACGATTTTATGCCGACTTTGCTGGACTATCTCAGGATAGATAATCCCGAATCCGCTCGTCTGCCCGGCAAAAGCTTTGCCGGACTTCTCCGCGGGGACTCGCCCGGGGAACATCAAGAGCAAGTCGTTGTGTATGATGAATACGGTCCGGTGCGAATGGTACGTACACGGGACTGGAAATACATTCACCGCTATCCTTATGGACCACACGAGCTATACAACCTTGCAGACGATCCGCGGGAGGAATCTAACCTTGTTAATGTTCCTCAATATCAATATAGTATTTGTGAGATGAGATATAGACTTGAAGCCTGGTTTGCCCGCTATGTTGATCCCCTGAAGGATGGAACATATAAACCGGTCACGGGGTATGGGCAAGTGGGATTAACCGGTCCTGCCGGAATAACAAAGGAATTCACAAGTCTTCCATTTAGCAGTACGGAACAGGCACCGGCTTAGCGGCAGCAGCTTATTTCCGGTATCACTGGCCGCTTTCACCGGACAATTCATTCTCATTTGCCCGGTCTGCGATCGAGGCCGGACAGTTCTTCACTAAGAGGCGTTAGTCGTGTACTGATGTATTCTTCGATCCAGACTGGTTCCACAAGTCCTGCAAAACCTTTTCGCACCTCTTCGGCTGCTTCCTTCGATTCTTCGAGGATTGCACTTAACCTTTTCAGACTCTGACTTTCCATATGTGAGCCGCATCGACGTGCGTCTCTCCGGCAAAGTACAATTTGTTCACGTAACGACTGGACCGCTTGCCAGCCGCGTCGACGAACAACAGAAAGATGCTCCATGGCTGTTTTGCAGGATTCGAAACGATTCCTTTCGCCCAACTCTTCCAAGGCCGCTATGCAGGCATCGATGCCGCCTTCAGGCGGCTGACCATCATGCAGGATTACTCCAATGTTGACTAACGAGTCGAGTGCAGCATCGATGGGTTCACACTGCACACGATCGGTGGAGTAACGACTCCAGCCGGTAGCAATAACACCGGTATATCCAAAGCGTTGTGCGATTTCCATCCAGGCAAGAGCATTCTGCTCCCGCTGTCGGATATCCGGGCGATCGACATTGTGACCATCGGCTCCCTTATACGCAGTGCCGGCCCACAGGGTGATGCTGTGGGCATGAAAACGTTTGATGTATTTGGTGCCGAAATGATGACCTGTTGTATCCGGATGGCCGGAATATCCCCATGTCATAAGATCACTCCTGGTGCCGAGAGCTCTCAATGCGTCACTGCTCCAGTTAATCATCATATCGTGCCACAGGATCGGCCGGATACCCCGCGCATTCAGACTATCCAGAATCGGTCCGACATGCCGTAAGAAAAGCTGTTCTTTACCATGTTTATCTATGTAGTCTTTAGTTTGCGGGTGTTTGCCCATACTCCAGGCTTCGTCGCCGCCGAGATGGAAATGGCGGACCTCCGGCATGAGATTCAGAACGTCATCCACCATCTTCCGGACAAGCTTGCACGCACCAACAGCCAATGGATTCAGCACCGAAGAATCAGCCGGAAGCTCACGAAGGTGTTCGTACCCGGGAACACCCAGGGGCGTTTCCATGTGCCCCAGAGACTGTACTAAAGGAATAATTTCAAGGCCGAGAGTTCGTGCAACCTCCAGAAAACGGCGGATATCCTTAACCGTGTATGCTGTGGGACTGCGAAACCGTTCGTCTACCGTCCAGGGAAAAGCGTCCTCCCACTCGACCAGGACAACATTGTAACGCGCGGCTGTAAACACAAACACTTTCAGAAGTTCCACAAACCGGTTGGCTGTCGGTGGCATCCCCTTCAGGTCCAGATGAATACCACGAATAGGGATGATCGGTTGTGACACTTTAAACAATTTACTACCTGTCATGTTTTGCTCCTCCCCGGTTAATAGTGAAAACTTATCAAAGGATGATCGAAATATCAATGAAAATCGGCTGTCATATGCATGTAAGTGGAAGACCGGCAGAATGGTGCCGTGGGGATAACGATACCGGTCATCAAGGGAGCAGACAATTAAGATGCGGGTGCCTATCCTGTACCAGGCTTTGCCTGCATCCGGGAAAAAACAGGTTTACAAATGTACCGCCTACTTACTCTTTCACGGTTAACGGTAAAGGCAAATATTCCGGCTTAGAAGCAGGATTGTCCATTGACCCGTATTAAAATGAACATTAAGATACCGGTAAACATATGTTATTCGTAACGGCGGCAACAGACGGAAGAATCAAATATATTAACCCGATGAACGGGCACGGACCTTTTAGATTTAAACCTGAATACTCCGGGAACAACATTATAGTTATCACAGTGGACATGGTGCCGCCGGAGTTTTACCTCGACATTCGGGAAAAACTTAAACCGGATACGCCGAATATAGATCAGCTTAAAAACCAGGGTATATTTTTTTCCAATGCCTATTCTACCTCACCGCTATGCTCCCCTTCCCGTGCATCTTACCTGACAGGAAGATACTCCTATATAACAACAAATGGAGAGAGGGCTCATGACGGCCATGAGATCCACCTGCGGGATTCCGATATTATATACCCGGAGTATTTAAAAGCTTCGGGATACCATACCCGGCACATCGGTAAATCCCATATAGGAACACATAAGTTTATGGATGCATTCGGCGAAAATGACAGTCCCTGGAACAGATGGTCACCTCCGTGGTTCGATGATGATAAGTATATTTCTTTCTTAAACCAAAAAGGCTTTAGGCGGTTTTCCTTTAAAAAAGAGATTTTCGGAAGGGATTTAACCGGCACAGGCAGGGGTAATTCATACGGTGGCTGGATCGGTGATCAGAACGGGAGGCCATTTCCACCGGATGCGACATATCCTGCATTTCTTGTACAGCAGGCAGAAGAATGTATTACTGCCCGCGGAGTAAAAAATAACCCGCTATACCTTCAGCTTGACTTTTTCGGACCTCACCAGCCCTTTGCCATTCCGGCAGGCATGGATGAGAGGGAAAGGGAGATTAGAAGCAGATTAAAACTTCCCGAATCATACTTAAAACTATCGGATAAGAAATTCAAAGCTCCATGGGCAGAACCGCGTGTTTACAGACTGTACAGGAAAAACTGGGGTTTGTACGATAAGAACGCACTCGAGGATTACATGACAGCGCAAATACTTCAGTTTGAAATCCTCGATACCATGCTCGGGAAATTCTTTACAACCTTAAAAAAAGAAGACCTGTTTGATGAGAGCTGGATTTTTTTATTCGCAGACCACGGAGAAATGAACGGAGAATTGGCTCTTGTAGATAAGGGAGCTTTTCTAAATCCAAGGGTAATCCAGGTGCCCCTTATTGTAAAACCCCCGTCTGGAAACCGTAAAAATACAGGCATCGATCTGCCCGAAATACCATCTATTATCCAAACACCTGTTTCCCTGCTCGATATCGCACCGGCAATCCTGGAAATTGCAGGGATCAGCCATGATGAACGCACAGACGGCGTAAGCCTTTTTAACACAATAAACGGGAAAAAAAGGCCGGAGAATAAACCGGTTTTATGCGAAATATGGAGCCATGTTATTCCCAACCCTGCAGCAGCATTGATTTTTGAATACGTCGAGGAAAACAGGAAACGGAAATATATGTTTACTTTTAATATGACAGATGACATCGACGAGCTCTATGTTCTGGATTGGAAAGCTCCTTTTACAAATCTCTATACGGATAAAACCTGCAGAAACATAGTGGAATATGCTGTTTCGCAAATGGGGGAAATATTTGAACACGATAAAAGGTGGAAAGGATATTTCAGTTCCATAGCCCTGCAGTACCCGGAAATTATAAAAGGCAGAAAAACCGATCGCCAGAAATTTTTATAAATACTGCCCTTATTACTGCACACCCCTTGATTCCCCGTGTTGCTTTTTGATATTCTATATAAGTATTATAATATGAAAAAGCATATGGATGCAGAGAGGATTAACAGCACTCTTCTCCGGAATG
>QILZ01000361.1 GCA_003233545.1 Spirochaetales bacterium | reverse complement strand
ATTCTTGCAGTAGGTGTGGAATTTAAACCGGTCGCTCCGTTTGCACTCATTCCCTTCGCAACCGATTGGGCGGAAACACCGGTAACCGGCATAAGGATGAGGAAAAGGACAAATAGAGTCGTTGTAATTTTCTCTGTCATTTTTTTCCTCCCGAACTTTTTTATGGATAGCCAGAGCCGAAAGAGATGTTACTATAAATATCTTATTATGACAAGGAGACCTGTTAAAACACAGCAAAATTGGGCTGATTTTTATATTATATAACTGATTATTTTAGATACGAAAGGCTAAAATCGATTTGAAAACAGTACATGCTCCGTGTTATACTTTCGTTCAACCGGGAATAGCCGGTAAAGTCAAAAGAGGAATATATGAATAGAAGAATTCCCCGAAGGATATCCCTTATCGGTTTTATGGGATCGGGAAAAACAACTGTAGCCAGACTTCTCAGTGTAAAAACAGGCTATAAATATATTGATCTGGATTCATTAGTCGAACAGAGAACAGGCAGGTCCGTGCAGGAAATATTTAAGGTCGAGGGAGAAAAAACATTCCGCAGCTATGAATCGCAGGCACTCATGACTCTACAGGAGCAGAACGATATTGTCATATCGACAGGGGGTGGAACTCCCATACAAGAGAACAACCGCAGATTTTTTTCAGAACTTTCTTTTACCGTCTTTTTATACGTTTCCTTCGATGAAATGCTTAAACGGACATTTGCAGGAAAAAAATCAAGTGACCTCCGGCCTCTTTTACAGCAGCCTGTCAAAGGCATAGAGAATCTTTACAGACAGCGGCTTCCGGTATACGAATCACTTGGGGTAAAAATCATAACGGACAATGCCACACCTATGGAAATATGTGATGAAATTGTTTTTCTCTCCGGATTGTGATTAAGCCTTTGCTATTTATCCATTCTCGATTCTAATTCTTTAAGGATTTCATTAATATCGATCGATTCCGCCTCTAAAAATACCAGGAAATGATATAGAAGATCGGCAGCTTCATAAACAGTGTTATTCCTGTCAGAGGAGATTAATAGTTCTATCGTTTCTTCGCCAAGTTTTTTCTTTATCTTACCTATGCCTTCTTTAAACAGATATCCTGTATAAGAACCTTCGGGCATCAGCATCTTTCTCTTTTTTATAATACCGGTAAGTTTTCCGAGTATATCGGTTTTTATTCTCCCGGAAGTTTTAAATGAACCGGACGGAGTAACCGCACTTTCCTCAAGTGTACCGCCGGTTACAATAACTGCCTCTATCCACCGGCCCTTATCCTGTACCGAATCCATAACATATTCCCGGCCGGCCGGAGTATTGTCCGGTGCAGGCTCATAAGGCAAAAGTCTTCCTGTTTCTCTGTTAATGTGCCACAGCTTTCCTGTTTCCAGACTTTTGCCGTATCCCTTTTTACTGGTAAATTCCAAATCGATAATGCCGCCGGACCGGTTTCGTATAACAAGAGGAATACTGTCTTTTTTCCCTTCTTTTACCATTTACCCTCCGCAGGGTCTTTATCCTGGTACAGTCTTATCATTTTACTTAAATCTATTCTTTTTTCATAGAGTGCTTTTCCTGTAATAATACCTGTAATTCCGCTTTTTCTGCCGGTAAAGACCCTATCCACGTCTTTTTCGGATGAAATACCTCCGGAGAGTACAACCGGAAGTCCGCATGCATCTGCAATTGTTTCTGTTCTTTCAATACCGGGACCCTTAAGCATACCGTCCCGTAAGATGTCGGTGTATATGATTCCCCGTACTCCTGCATTCTTTAATCTTACGGCAAGTTCGATATCCGAAAGGCCGCTATCTTTCTGCCATCCGGAAATGCGGACCATGCCGTTTTCGGCATCTATACCGGCAATAAAGATATTTCCGTACCTCTGAATCCAGTCTGTTACTGTTTCCGGGCTTTTTGCAGCTACGGTTCCTACGATAAGCCTGTCGATTCCTATGGAAAAAAGTTCCTTAACATCCCTGTCATTCCTGATTCCGCCGCCTACTTCGATTCGGGATGGTACGGCATCTCTTATTTTTCCTATAATACTGCGGTTATCCCGCCCTTTTCCCTGTGCTGCATCCAGGTCGACAATGTGAATCCATCGGGCGCCTTCCGAATGCAGCTGCAGTGCCGTACGAACCGGATCATAGCTGTATTCCGTAACCCTGGCAAAATCACCTTTTTCCAGGCGTACGCAGTGTTTATTGTATAGATCGATTGCAGGGATTATCAGCATATTACAAACGGATCAGGCAACCGTCGATGCACGTTTTGGTGAAATGTTACCAATGGAATTATCGAGGGAATTATCGAGGGAATTTAAAAAAGAATTACGCAGGGTTTCTTCTATTTCGTCCTGTGAAGTGTCCTGTGTACAGGCGGCAAGAATATGATCTCTTAATGATTCATTACGGATGGAACGTATTATCGATGAAAGTACCTTTAAATACTCTTCCCTGTCATTCTTAGCTGTTGCAATTATAAATAAAAAATGTACCGGTTTACTGTCTATGGAGCCGAATTCTATTCCCTCCCTGGAAACACCAAGTGCTATTAAAAGTTTTTCGGAATGCTTAAGCCGGCCGTGTGCAACAGCTACTCCGCGGCCTATACCTGTGGTCTGCAGTTTTTCACGTTCAAATACAGCTTCTTCGAATTCATTAAGGCTCCGTATTTCCGTAAAAACGGATGCTTTATGGATAAGTTCGTGAATCGCCTGATATTTCTCAGTGCTCGATAGATTCTTGACAACGCTTCCCCGGAGGAAGCAATGAGAAAACCTCATAATTTTTACAAAGTATATATTTTTATCATAAACTGTCAAGAGGGAATTAGTATTTTACTATTGTCAGGGCAGGCCGGATTCTGGTACTATCGCTATAATCAAATGAGAATAGAAGTATTTAACAGGGAAGAGTACAGGGACGGGCGGGTAAACAGGTTAATAGATTCGTTTCGAAATCACGAGGGGATAAATATAGATGATATCAAGATTATCGATGTTTATGATCTTAATGATATTCCGTTTCCCGACAGGGATGCACTTAAGGAGATTTTTTCCGACCGGGTAGTTCAGAGAATATTTACGGACAGGTTCTATTCCCTCGAGGGCAGTTTCGAATGGGATATTCTCATAGAGGCTGCATATAAGCCGCGGGTAACGGATCCTGTTGCAATTACTGTTAAGGAAGCTGTGAAGAATTTTTTTAACAGGGAAATTCCTTCGAATGCAACGGTTAAATCTGCAGTACAGTACCTGTTTAAAATAAATGAATTAACTTCGGGTAATGTTTCCGAAACGGACGGTTCCTTCCCGAAGGGAGCAAATTCCAAAAGAAAGAGGATCATAAAAAAACTGCTCTCTGCCCTGTATAATCCCCTTATAGAGGAAGCGATAGTTATTGAATCTTCGATGATTCGGCATTCTGACCGGGAGCGGTTTAAAGAACTCCTGCTAAGCGGGAAAGGGAAGACATCTGCCGTTAAATACGAACCTTCGGTGGAACGGTTCAATATTGCCGGCATGAATAGGGACAGGCTTGTAAGAATCTCAAAGGAAAGGCTCCTTGCCCTCTCTTTCGATGAAATGAAGGCAATTCAAAATTATTTTGTATCGGAAAAAACGATTAAAAGGCGTATGGAAAAGGGGATCGGGATTTTAATTACCGATGCGGAGCTTGAGATGATTGCCCAGACATGGTCGGAACACTGCAAGCATAAAATATTCAATGCCACAATCAGGTACAATGACGGCAAAAATACCGAAATAATAAAATCGCTCTTTAAAACATACATAGCACGAACGACAGAAGAAACGGCACGGCAGTTTTTAAAGTCTGTCTTCCATGATAATTCCGGTGTTATACAGTTTGATGAGGATACACTGCTCTGTTTTAAGGTGGAGACGCATAACTCACCTTCCGCTCTGGATCCCTATGGAGGGGCTATAACTGGTATTGTCGGTGTTAACAGGGATATAATGGGTACGGGCAAAGGTGCCAGACCTATATTTAATACAGACGTGCTCTGTTTCGGATACCCCGAAACCCCGCGTAATAAGGTGCCGGAGGGGCTTATGCATCCGCGCAAGGTTATGGAGGGGGTGCATAAGGGTATAGTGGACGGAGGAAATCAATCCGGGATACCTGTTGCCGGAGGCGCATTCCTGTTCGATGAAAGTTTCTCCGGGAAACCGCTTGTTTTCTGCGGAACAGGGGGTATACTGCCTGCGAAAATCGGCGGAGAGGATGCCTGGATTAAGCATATCGATCCGGGGGATCTTGCCGTAATGGTAGGCGGGAGAATAGGCAAGGACGGAATTCACGGGGCTACCTTTTCTTCGCTTGCGCTGGACGAAGCTTCGCCCTCTTCGGCTGTTCAGATCGGCGATCCTATTACCCAGAAAAAGATGCTGGATTTTCTTTTAGAGGCACGTGATTCGGGATTGTATAAGGGAATCACGGATAATGGTGCAGGCGGGCTGTCCTCGTCACTCGGGGAAATGGCGGAATTATGCGGAGGAGTGGATATACATCTCGACAAATGTCCGCTTAAATACAGGGGCCTTAAGCCGTGGGAAATTCTTGTTTCCGAATCTCAGGAAAGAATGAGTCTTTCCGTGGATCCTGTCCGGATAGAGGAATTCCTTGAGCTTGCTTCGAAAAGGGATGTAGAAGCTTCTGTTATAGGGCGGTTTACCGATTCGGGATTTGTAACTGTTTATTATAAGGATATAATTGTGGCTGATATCAATCTCGAATTCCTTCACAAAGGTCTTCCGGAGCTTGTCTTAACGGCAAACCGGAAACCGGCTGAAAAAGACAGGGGGTACCGGGAGACTGCAGCTGAAAAGCGGATATTACGGAACAGTCACGATGTGAGAGAATTAAAAGAGGCGCTTCTCCTTCTTCTTTCGGATCCGAATGTGGCATCTAAAGAAAATCTTGTACGGCAGTACGATCATGAGGTACAGGGTCTGTCTGTTGTAAAGCCCTTTGTCGGTGTGGGCGAGGATGCGCCGTCTGAC
The DNA here is from genome assembly GCA_003233545.1 of Spirochaetales bacterium. Taxonomy (GTDB): domain Bacteria; phylum Spirochaetota; class Spirochaetia; order SZUA-6; family SZUA-6; genus SZUA-6. Next base: position 3,867 of record QILZ01000361.1, on the reverse strand, counting down.
GGAGCTGTATTAAAACCCAGATATGACTCTTACCGCGGTATTACGGTTACGCATGGTATATGCCCCAGGATAAGTGATATAGATTCGTACAGTATGGCTATGTGTGCTGTAGATGAGGCTGTAAGAGCACATGTCGCCCTTGGAGGGGACCCTGAGCAGATGTCCGCACTGGATAATTTCTGCTGGCCCGATCCGGTACTTGCTGATACAAATCCGGACGGTGACTATAAATTAGCTCAGCTTGTAAGAGCGTGCATGGGGTTAAAAGATGCATGTGTTGCATACGGTCTGCCGCTGATTTCCGGCAAAGACTCGATGAAGAATGATACTATAGTCAAAAATAAAAAGCTCTCTGTAAAGCCGACTCTGCTTGTATCCCTAATGGGAATAATTCCGGATATAAGAAGAGCGGTAACGACCGATTTTAAAAAAAGCGGTGATGTACTTTTTATCCTGGGCAATACGAACGGAGAAATGGGAGGAACCCTTTACGATTATCTTACAGGGGACACCTGTACAAACGCCCCGGCTGTGGATACCCGTATAAGCTGTAAATTGTATAAGACAGTGTATAAAGCAGTTAACCTGGAACTTGTGTCATCCTGCCATGATCTCTCTGACGGAGGGTTGGGCGTGGCTCTGGCAGAATCCGCATTCGGCGGCAGGCTTGGTGCCGAAGTAGAGCTCGATAGAATTCCCGGAAAAGGCGCCGGAAGAATGGATGATTACAGGGTTTTATTCTGTGAATCGCCTTCGCGGTTTCTTGTTTCCGTTAAAAAGGATAAAAAGGAAACTTTTAATAAACTTTTTAAAGGTCTCCCCTGTGCGGAAATCGGCAGGGTAACTGAAAAGAGAGAAGTTACTGTTCGGAGAGGAAAAGAGAATGTTCTCTCTGTAGCGGTTGCCGATATAGAGAGGGCGTGGAAAAGGGAATACTGAAATGATTAAGGTCTGTATTATAACAGGATACGGCATAAATGCCGATATGGAACTTTCGGCTGCTTTTGAGATATCCGGCTCTCATGCATCGAGGATTCATATAAGGGATATTATCGAAAAACCCGGTATTCTTCATGATTACGATATACTGGCATTCCCCGGGGGATTTTCCTTCGGCGACCATCTCGGTTCGGGAAAGGTATTTGCAAATTTATTCAAGAGAAACTTAAAATCCGGGCTCGATTTATTTATTGGTGAGGGAAAACTCGTTATAGGCATATGCAATGGATTTCAGGTACTTGTAAAAATGGGGATTCTTCCGAATCTTGCGGGAAACCGGATGCAGGAGGTCTCGCTTGTACGTAATCTTTCGGGTAAATTCGAAGACAGGTGGGTAAAGGTACGTTTTAATAAGCTGTCACGTTGTGTATGGACGAAAGGGCTGAAAAGTATGGATCTTCCCGTTCGCCATGGAGAGGGCAGGTTTGTTGTAAAATCAGGATCCGTACTCGACGCCTTAAAGAAAGAAGGACTTGCCGCTGCACGGTATACCATGCGTTCGAAAGAATATCCCGAAATGGAATACGAACCTGTCGAATACCCGGATAACCCGAATGGTTCTGTAGATAACATTGCAGGAATCTGTGACCTGACCGGGCGTGTTTTCGGCCTTATGCCGCATCCCGAGGCATTTCTTATCCCGGAGAATCATCCGCAATGGGCCCGAATGAGTAAAAAAGAAAAAAGTGCAATGGATACAGGGTTGTTAATTTTTAAAAACGGGATAAAGTATATGGAGAAGGAGAAAGGCATAACAGGATATTAATCCTGCTTTACCGGCCTTTTACCTGAGATCTTGACATTTTAAAGAAGATACGACTATTATTCTGAATATAAATTTGGGGGGGCGTAGCTCAGTTGGTTAGAGCGCGTGAATGGCATTCACGAGGTCGTGGGTTCGATTCCCTTCGCCTCCAATAGATAGTATGAATTCAAAAGACAGCCCTTTTTCCGGTGAACTCGATCCGGAAATAGCAAATTTGATGGGCATTAATACAAAGAAAACAGACTCAGATACGGCCGGGGGGGATACTCCCGATTTCGGTGACTTGTTCAAGGAAGAAAAGGCAGGAAAGGAATCGGAGAGCGAGGCTGTCGATCTTGCAAAAAAACAGTTCGAACCGATTACAAAGACATTGGAAGATCCTAAATCTTTCTTTAATGATAAAGACTACTATAAAAAGGTTCTCTCCGGGGAAGGAGAGGCTTCACAAAAGGTACACCAGCTTTTAACTCAGTTTTTAAATGCAGAGGATCCGCAGGATCGTTCTATGTACAGGGGTAAACTGGTTGCGGCATACTGGGATTTTGCTTCTAAAGTTGCTGCAAAGGTACGTAAGGAGCTGCCGCTTCCTAAAAAGCTTCTTCTGCGTTTTGGTATTCTGTCTCCGACATTTCTGTCACAGGACCAGCGTACACTTTTAAGCAGGGTGATAATTGAAAATACCACCGGGGAACCGGTTCATTATGTAGATGAATGGCTTAATAAGGTGGCCAATGGAAGTATTCATCCCTCTGCGGCAGACGAGGTAAAGCAGAAGCGCAAAGATTCGAATCAGCAGGTTATAGCCAAAATGGAAAAACGCAAAGGGCAGAGGGATTCGGAGCTGGGGATTTTAAAATCAAAAATAGCACGTCTCGGAGATCTTGAAGAGAGTTTAAAAGACCAGGTGCGGATTCTTGTAACTCATGATACAAGGGATGATTACGGAGGACTTAAGGACAGCTTTAACCCTGCTCAAAAAAGTGCGATGTCGACAATCTCCACGTTACTTCATAACCTGGCCAGGATGGACAGGGAAATAAATGAATCGTATTCCAAACTTACCGAACTCGAGGCGGCAATAGAAGGATTAAACGATAAGTCGGAGGGCATGGAGGGTCTTAAGTCTGTGGACAACCGTACGGTTGTAAATGAATTTAATACCGTACGGCAAATGGCTAAACTCTGCGTCGGCAGGCTGGGAAATCATTTCCCGATTTTAATGAAACAGTATGCCCGTATCAATGAACGGGATATCGGAAGCAGAGAGAATGTGATTAATGAAATGGCCTATGTGGAGTCACTCGATAACGGATTGTTTTTACGGACATTTAAGGGGCAGACAAACCGGATAGTCCCGTATGTTATTCTAATAGCAAGCTATGGTGATAATGGAATCTGCTGGGAACCGTTCGAACGCTACAACAGGGCGACAAGCCGCGGCAGGATTGCGGTTCCCATGTACTCAAAGGATTTAAAAACCGCCGTTGTATCTGCATTGGCGGATTTAAGATGGCAGATTGCCAAGGAAAAGGCCCAGCACTACTGGATGGAGGAAGGTATAACGGGAAGGTACTACCAGTGGTTCGATTCCAGGAAATTAAGAGGGGATGTCAGGGATTATTTTATACGCGATTATATACTCTGGATTACAAAGGAAAGCCAGGGGACCCAGAAGCTCGATAAGGAAGTAAGGGGGATTTTCTGGAGATTAATGCCCTTTCCTCAAGCGATAAAAGAAACATTGAGAAACAGGGGTTTTGTTTACAACGAGCTCTATAAAAAGGATATAAACAGATCGAAGTCCGATGGTTATTAAGTGTTATTTCCTGCGCTTAAAGATCGGGTGAAAGTACTTTTCCATATCTATCTTTTTACTTAAATACTTCATTATCAGATTATAGATAAAGAATGTCGAAACGATAGCTGCAAGAAAGAGTATGGGCATAAGATAGGGCATGACCTTTGTATATGCCTGGCCGCGGAGTAAAATCGGAGGTATGGTAAAAAACACTACCATAAGAACTAACATGACAAAAATATTAAAAAGGGTGGCAATAATAATAAAAAGAAATGTATTAGCCTTTTTGTTCATTCTTTTTCCT
>QILZ01000251.1 GCA_003233545.1 Spirochaetales bacterium | reverse complement strand
TTAATGCTGTTTTCGGAGGAGAAACGTTTTATGGAACTTAAAACATCGATGAATCTGAAGGTGAATCTGCTACCGGATAGTTTTTTTCATCTCTGCACTTTTAAACAAATAAATGCTTGACAACGTTAAATACATATGGTATACAGATAATATACAATACGAATATAAATTGTATTGCATTAAACCAGCCTGCTTTTCAGAAATTAATATCAATTTGTTAAAATTCTTCAATCGTAAATATAGAAGGATTAAAGAGGGGAATATAAATGAACACTATGAAAATCGCAGTAATGGGGGGAGGAAACGGTTCCCATACAATAGCCGCAGATCTTTCTCTTAAAGGCCATCGGGTTAATATGTTCGAAATGGAGATTTTTGCGGAGAAGATGAATAAGGTATTCCAATCCCGTCAAATAGAAATTTCAGGTGTAGCAGGTCAGGGAAAAGCTCAACTCAATCTTGTTACAACGGATATTAAGGAGGCGATTAAAGATGTTGAAATAATCTTTATTCCCCTGCCCGGATTTGCAGTTAATACATACGCCGGGCTGTTAGCGCCGTATTTAAAAGAGGATCAGTTTGTAGTAATTATGCCGGGTACATTGGGAACTCTCGAATTCAGAAACATTCTAAAGAACAAAGGTAATAAAAAGGATATTGTATTAGCAGAGATCGGAGGCCTTCCTTTTGCTACCAGATTGATAGAACCCGGTAAAGTAAAAACGTTTCATATCAGGACTATTTGCCCGTTTGCAGCCTTTCCGGGTAATCGGACAACTTTGGTTTATGACATAGTAAAAAAGCTCTATCCATCTATCAGAGCCCAAAATAGTGTTGTAGAAACCGGACTTGGTTTTCTTAATCCTGTCCTTCACCCTGCGGGGGTTTTACTGAATGCAGGCAGGATCGAGAGATCTCACGGAGATTTTTATATGTATGAAGAAGGAATGACTCCGTCGGTTGTAAAAGTAATAGAATCGATCGATAGAGAGCGGCTTGCAATAGGAGAAAGGATGGGAATAAAACTTCCGACGGCTGTCGAAATGATGATGGAATCCGGATATGGACCCAAAGGAACACTATGGCAATCCATTAATGCAAGTGAGGGTCTTACTCCCATAAAAGGACCCGATTCATTGAACAATCGATATGTCACTGAAGATGTTCCCTATGGTCTGGTTGTATGGGCAAGTATGGGAGATGCAGTTGGAATCGAAACCCCCACGATGGACGCTCTTATCGAGATTGGGAGTACTATAATGGAGGTGGATTGCTGGAAAGAGGGCAGAAACCTGGAAAAGATGGGAATCGACGGATTAAGCCTGGGAGAAATTATACAATATCTGGAAACAGGAGAACATCCGGATATGGAATAAAGAATATATTTGTAAAAACATATCAGAAGGAAGTTATGTTAATACAATTATAAATAAAAATAATATTATTCAAAGGAGGCATGTATGGAATAAAGGAGGCACAATTTTACTTGTGAGAAGGTCTTTCAATACAGAAAGATTCGAACGAAAAAGTTTAGAAAAAAATATGGAGGTTTTTATGAGAAGTTTGTCAGGATTATTCGGAAAATTTATTTTAATGACTGCAATGGTATTTTCCATAGGGCTTGCAGCCGCCGGAGGCAAGGCGGAAAAACCTGCTGCTCCTGCAAAAGAGGCGTTAAGCCGTCCGGATCTTGTTGTCGCGGTGCAGAAGATCCCTCCCGTACTGGAGCCGATGCGGGAAAACAGTAATGTACATGAGCGCATTGTTTTCAGTGTTACAGAACCATTAATCTTTATCGATTATAAACATAACGAAAAGCTTATTCCCGGTCTTGCCGTATCATGGAAGCGCCTCGATGACAAAACTATTGAGTTTAAACTGCGTAAAGGTGTAAAATTCCAAAACGGCGACGAGATGACAGCTGAGGATGTTGCCTTCAGCTTCGGCAAGGAACGTCTTTTTAACAAAAAACGCGGCTGGACGTTTGCCCAGATGTATTTGGGAGGCATCGAACCGCCGGAAGTCGTGGACCGCTATACCGTTATTATCAGGAGTAAGCAGCCTGATTTTCTGCTCGAAAAGCGCTTTGCTAATTATATGAGCGAAATTATCAGCAAAAAGGCTTTCCTTGCGGCAAAAGATTGGGAAACATGGAGCCGGCATGTCGTAGGTACCGGACCCTATAAGATTGTCAAGATCAAGACCGGTGATTACATAAAACTGGCGGCATTCGATGGCTATTGGGGCGGAAAGCCACCGGCCAAGACTATCACGTTTAAAGTTGTACCCGAAGTTGCCGCGCGAATAGCGGGGCTTAAAACGGGTGAATATGATATAATCACGGATATTCCTCCCGATCAACTCGAGGGCATCGACAAGACTAAGGGTATATCGACGGTCGGCGGACCGATCCCGAACATTCGGACCGTCCAATTCGATGAAACAAATGCTGTATTAAAAAGCCCCGGCCTGCGGCGAGCAATGATTATGGCCATAAACCGGCAGCTCATTGTCGATACTCTCTATCACGGCCGTACAACCGTTCCTAATGGTTTCCAGATGAAATCGTTCGGCGATATGTATATAAAAGACTTTAAAAGCCTTCCCTACGATCCGGAAAAAGCAAAAGAATTGATTAAGAAGTCAGGCTATAAAGGTGAGCCGATATACTATCGAGTACTACCCGACTATTACACCCTGGAAGTGGCTACTGCGCAAATTCTGGTTGATATGTGGAAGAAGGTCGGCCTGAACGTGAAGATTGAAATGAAGGAGAATTGGTCACAAATTTTAAAGAACGACAAAACCCGCAATCTTTATAACGTGTCGAACACCGCATTTTACAATGATCCGGTGGGTTTGATAGTCCGCCGCCTCGGCCCCAGATCCTGGATGAGGCTTAAGAATAAGTACGGGGGAAAGGATGCCGTATACGTCTTTGATAAGAAGTTCGATAATTGGGGCAGGATACTGGAAACCAGCACGGATCTTAAAACACGCAGGGAGGCAGCACGCAACATGCTGAATTACATCGAGTATGAAAATCCGACTCAGATCAACCTGCACGCACTGACTATGTTCTACGGCAAGCGTGATGATGTTTTATGGACTCCGTACCCCGCTGCAGGTATGGATTTTTCTTCAACTAACTTAAATTTCAAGAAGTAATGTCCCTTATATAGATAAGTTGCGGCGTCATTAAATGGCGCTGCAACTTATAAATCAAATTTATTGATTAATTATAGCGAGGCAGATAAAATATCAGCATTAACCATGAATGCAAAACCATCTAAGCCCATATTAAAGTCTAAACCGGAGCCGCTTATTCAAATCTCAGGTCTGACTGTGGATTTCGATACGCCTACCGGCTGGCTGCGGTGCCTGCACGGAGTGGATTTCGAAGTTTACCCTGGTGAAATTCTGGGATTGGTTGGCGAAAGCGGCAGCGGCAAAAGCATCACATGTATGTCCATTATGAAGATATTGGGCCCCAGGGCTCGTATCCGCGGCAGTGTTAAATATAAAAAACAAGATATACTGACCTTGGATGAAAATGGGCTGACACAAATACGGGGCAGTGATATCGCAATGATTTTTCAGGATCCTGCTGTCTCTCTTAATCCGGTTCACACTATCGGCCGCCAGATGGTTGAATCGATTATTTACAACACTTCGATACCCACTTTAAATCACACTAAGGAGAGCAGCGAGCAAAACTCCGGGAAGGTAGAAAAATATCGGAGGGTAACAGGCCAGACTGCACACAGCGAAGCCGAACTCCTGATGAACCGTGTAGGCATTCCTGAAGCGAAACAACGGCTAAAGGAATATCCTCACCAACTATCCGGTGGGATGAACCAGCGCGCCATGATCGCCATGGCTTTGGCCGGCCGGCCTCATCTGCTTATTGCAGATGAACCGACGACAGCGCTGGACGTAACCATCCAGGCGCAGATACTCGAACTTATCCGCGATTTGCGCAAAGAAACCGGCATGTCCATTATTTTGATTACACACGATCTCAGTGTTGTCGCAGAAACATCCGACAGAGTCGCTGTAATGTATTGCGGGCGGATTGTCGAGAAAGGTCCTGTCGCGAGGATATTCGCTAATCCTCGTCATCCGTATACACGCGGGCTGCTTGCATCGGTACTTCGTATAGATCGGCAGATCGAAAAACTATATTCCATAGAAGGTTCAGTGCCGGCACCTTATGAAATGCTTAAAGGCTGTGCCTTCGAGCCACGCTGCCAGGCCGCCCTGAATAAATGCAAATTCGATCAGCCGGTATTTAAAACGGAACCGGAGGGCTGCGGTATAGCATGTTTTAATCCCCAATCCGGAAGAGTTACGGCGTTTGAAGTATTGAATAAACAGGAAGATGCCCCGTATACAGCCCGGCAGAAGCAAAACGAACAGCCTTTACTGGAAGCCGCTGATCTCTTAAAGTACTTTCGAATACGAAGAGGAAGCGGATTATTCGGTAAGAAAAAGAAACTCAAGGCGGTCGATAGTGTTTCATTTTCCGTTAAAAGGGGTGGGACATTTGGCATCGTTGGAGAGAGCGGCTGCGGAAAGTCCACAATAGCACGGTTGCTGCTTAATATCGAAACCCCGACATCGGGTGCCGTTACGTTTAACGGGCGGAAGATTTCCGGGCTGCCGCCGGCCGAATGGCGCAGACTCCGCCTTCATATGCAGTATGTATTCCAGGATCCGCTTAATGCACTGGATCAGCGTATGAAAATCATCGATCAGGTTGCCGAACCGCTCCTTATACATAACACTATACGCGCAGCCATGAGACATGATAAGGCTGCTGAACTTCTTCGTTCCATGGACTTAAAAGACCACACATTCGACCGGTATCCGCATGAATTAAGCGGGGGTCAGCAGCAACGCGTGGTACTGGCGAGGGCGTTAATTCTGGAGCCGGAACTCCTTGTTTGTGACGAACCGACTTCGGCACTCGATGTATCCATCCAGGCACAGGTTATTAATCTGCTCACTGAATTGCGAAAACGGCTGAATTTGACAATGGTATTCATCAGTCACGACCTTAGCATTGTGCGCCATATCTGTGAACAGGTAGCGGTGATGTACCTCGGTAAGTTCGTCGAACTTGCTAAAAGCGATATGCTGTTTAATAGCGCGGTACACCCATATACCCAGGCATTGCTTTCCGCCATACCGATCCCTGATCCGGGGCTTAGCCGCAAGCGGATATTTTTAAAAGGCGATCCCCCGAGCCCTATCGATCTACCTTCGGGCTGCTCCTTCCATACGCGCTGCCATATAGCCAGGCAGGTGTGTGCGGAACTCGTGCCTGAATTAAAGTCTCTAAAGGAGGGTCATTTGGTCGCCTGCCATCTCGCACACGATGAAGCTTAATGTGAAGGATTAATTAATATGTCATTCCGGTTTATTGTACGAAAAATATTTCGAGCCTTATTAACGATATGGATTATCGTTACCTTTATTTTTATCGTCCTGCGTATATCCGGTGACTCTGCATTACTGATCTATGGCCCCGATGTAAGCGCAAAAGCTCTCGCAACACTTCGTAAAGTGTGGGGTCTGGACAAACCCATCTGGCAGCAGTATTTAATTTACGTCAGTAGTGTTTTTCACGGTAATTTCGGTAACTCATATCTCGACGGCCGCAGTGCAATTAGAGTAGTTGCAGAACGCATTCCGAAAACACTCTCCCTGATGTGGGTTACAGCCGTCATTACTTTGTTGATCGGGATTCCAGCGGGGATATTCTCGGCACTTCATCACAACACAAGAAGAGACCGAATCACAATGACACTGGCTGTTATGGGTTTGAGTATCCCGAACTTTTTTCTTGGTGTGCTTTTAATTCTCCTTTTTTCAGTGTCTTTGCGGTTACTGCCCAGTGCAGGAAGCGAGACGTGGAAGCACTACATTATGCCGGTCATAACGATGTCCACTGCAGAGGCTGCTGTGCTCGCCCGGTTTACACGATCGGCGATGCTGGAAGTGCTGAACCAACCATACATCCGCACCGCTATATCCAGGGGTGTGCCCTGGAAGATAGTAGTACGGGAACATGCCCTGCCGAATGCCGCCATTTCGATCGTAACAATGGTAGGTTTTTTTATCGGCAGCCTGATTGTCGGGGGCGTAATTACCGAAAATGTATTTGCGTGGCCCGGTGTAGGGAGGCTTTTGGTTAGTTCGGTGGCTAACCGGGATCTGGCAGTGGTACAGGTTATCGTACTATTAATTTCACTTTCCATGGTAACCGCAAATCTAATCGTCGACCTTGCTTACGGATGGTTGGACCCAAGGGTTCGGGATCTCCGGTCAGAAGAGCCATAGGATATACCATGACTAACAAATTAAAAGTTGAATCGACATTAACACTCTCTGCAGAGCGGCCACAGAACGACTTTCGAACCCGCATTCGCCGCTTTTTCGAGCGCTACCCGCCGCTTTCCATGATCGCAGCGCTGTGGTTGGTGTTTATGATTTTCGTAGCTGTTTTCGCACCGCTTATTTCTCCCTACGATTTCACCGCGATCGATCTGCGGGCACGGCTGCAGGCACCTGCTTTTATGGCAGGCGGTAATTGGAACCATCCGTTCGGTACCGACGATCTCGGGCGCGATGTTCTAAGCCGTCTCATTTTTTCTATCCGCATGAGTCTATTGATTGCATTCCTGGGTACCATCATCGGTGCAATTCTGGGTACATCGCTGGGCTTTCTGGCGGCTCATTTTCGCGGATGGATCGACGACATTGTGATGGCCGGTATCGATTTTCAGGCTTCTCTGCCCTTTTTCATCATTGCACTGGCATTTCTCGCTTTTTTAGGCAACAACCTGGTGCTGTTCATTGGCCTTATGGGTATCTATGGTTGGGAGCGCTATGCCCGGCTGACACGGGGACTTACATTAGCTGCGATGACCCATGGTTACGCAGTTGCAGTAAATACTCTTGGTGCAACGCCGATAAGAATCTACCTGAGGCATATTCTTCCGAATATATCCAGCGCATTAATCGTAAATATGACCCTTAACTTTCCGGGTACCATCATCCTGGAGAGTTCTTTAAGCTTTCTCGGCATCGGCATTCAGCCGCCGCTTACGAGCCTCGGAAACATGCTTGGATTCGGCAGGGATTATCTTACTACTGCCTGGTGGATTACCGTTTCTCCGGGTATTACTATCTTTCTTGCAACCCTCGCCATGAGCATCCTGGGGGACTGGGTCCGCGACCGGCTGGATCCTACATTGGGATTGTAGCCGCTTTAAAAAAGAGAAAAAGGCAATGCCGAATGTTTGCCTGTAATATTTATGGTATTGAAGTGAGACACAACAAATAATCTCTATCTTTATTATGAGTATAAGGAGTAATTAAGAAAATTATGAAACCGAAGAATATATTGTTCATTACTGCAGATCAATGGAGAGGAGAATGTTTGTCTATTCTGGGACATCCCACCGTTAAAACACCGAATCTCGACTCTCTTGCCGCCGACGGCATTCTTTTCCGAAATCACTATACTCAATGCATACCATGCGGTCCCAGCCGGGCGTCGCTCTACACAGGAATGTATCTCCAAAACCACCGTTCAGTGGAAAACGGGATACCACTCGATGCACGCCATACCAATATCGCACTGGAATTGAGAAAACTTGGCTATGATCCATGCTTAATCGGATACACTGATACTACTCCGGACCCGCGTTTGTATTCTCCGCATGATCCGGCGCTTAAGAACTGGAGCGGTATTCTTCCCGGGTTTCACAAGTTTCTGGCCGTATCGACCATCTCCCCGGAGCCGTGGGCTCTATGGCTCGAAGAACGGGGCTATACAGTTCCGAAAAATCCTTGTGACCTCTATTATAAATCCGTAGATGGATATCCGGGGGTAGAAACACGGGGAAAAACCTATGCTCCCGCTTGTTATTCAAAAGAAGAAAGCGATACTGCTTTTATTACATACAAGGCGCTTCAGTTTATCAGAAGGCCGGGCAGGAAACCATGGTTTCTTCACGTCAGTTATCTTAAACCGCATCGCCCCTTTCTTGCACCGGAACCTTATAATCTTCTTTACCATCCCGACGATGTTCCTGGTTTTAAGCGGGCATCTTCGCCGGAAGAAGAGGCAGACCAACACCCCTATCTCGCTTATCTACTGAAGCAGGATTTAAATAAAGGCTATTATCATGCCGGTATATATCCCAGAGACGAAAAATCGATGCGGCAGTTACGTGCTACATATTACGGACTCATGACGGAGCTCGACGATAATATCGGCAAGATACTTGCACTGCTCAAAGAGAACGGTGAGTACGAGAATACAATCATCGTATTCTTAAGCGATCACGGGGCTCTTTTGGGAGATCATTATTTATTGCCGCCGGCTGCTTACTTTGATCAGAGTTTTCATATACCCCTTATTATACATTTACCGGATGAGAAAAAACAGCAACGCGGCCTTGTAGTGAACGCCTTTACAGAGAATGTGGATGTTTTACCGACCATCCTGGATATTTTCGATGCTGACATTCCGGTACAATGTGACGGCCGTTCCCTTGTTGCTTTTATTATGGGAAAAACACCTGTAAAGTGGCGGACCGAAGTCCATTGGGAAGTCGATTTTCGATATATGAAGGAATCCTGGGGATATTCACCTCCACCTGATAAAGAGCTGGATATCGATTTCGAAGCATGCTCTTTTAACGTAATCCGGGATGAACAATACAAGTATGTCCATTTTGCCGGCCTTCCTCCATTATTTTTTGATCTTAAAAACGATCCCGATGAGCTGCATGATTTAACGGAAAATCATGCATACACGGAGATGATCCTTAAATATGCCCAAAAGATGTTATCATGGCGTATGATCAACGATGAACGGACACTGGTACATAT
>QILZ01000018.1 GCA_003233545.1 Spirochaetales bacterium | reverse complement strand
AGATTTTTATATACGGTTAATCCCTTCTCTTTATCCATTTCAGCATAATACATAGGATCTACTTGCGCTATATCCGCATCACCCTGAATGAGCATCAATTTTCTCGTTGTCCATTCCTTAATAACCTTGTAGATTCCATTTTTCAATGCAGGTTTCGGCCCCCAGTAACCGTCGAAACGTGTTACAACCATTTCCACGCCCTTTTCCCAGCGATCGAGCTTATACGGGCCGGTGCCGCACTCTTTATCATACATAGTCTCCGTATTTTGTTTGGGGTTGTTGTATTTTTTCCATGTTGCCTCTGTTCCGTCCCAGCCCCCGTGAGAAACTATATAATTTTTGGAGTAAACAGAAGCCCAAACTCCTGCCACTACACCCAATAAAGGAGGAAACGGGTCTTTAAGATGGAATACAACATAATCGCCGTCTGTTGTTACCGCTTTGTCTATATCCTTAAAGTTAACAACAATTTTACCATTGCCGTCGCGGGAGGAATATGTACCCATAAAGATATAGAACCAGATCCAGTCCGGGCCGCCGCCTATGTCTAAAACCATGTTTCTCTTTATCGAGTATGCAATATCTTCAGGTGTCAGCGTATCGCCATTGTGAAACTTAACACCCTTTCTGACTTTAAATCTGTACGTCCTGCCCCCGTCGGTAATTCCTCCGTTAGCTACTGTCGGAATCTCCGTGGTAAGCAGAGGAACAAATTTATCGGTAGATGAACCATCGTACGTTACCAGGGTATCATACATTGCCCTGAGCATAGTCCATGATGCCGTGTCATAGGCTTTTGCCGTATCCAGCGTATCGATTGTGCCGTATGTTGCATAAACCAGTGTATCCGGATTTTTTATCGCTGGTTTTGCCGGTGCCTTTGCCGGTGCTTCCGCTTTTTTCTCTGCAGCCGGCGCCTGCTTCTTCGGCTGTTCCTTAGTGCCCCCTGCAAAGGCGGAGAAAGCTACTGTCATTGCCAGTAGAATAATTAGTACCTTTTTCATGGTGCCTCCTTGATATATTTTTTGTATATATCATATCAGAAAAACCGGTGTTTGGAAAGACTTTTTATTTTTTCATTTTTTTTAATTTTAACTTTTTATTAATCTCTTTTAATTATTTAAGAATTGATGTATTATACCTTCACTCTAATTTATCCTGACGAATTAAAACGAGGTAAAACGATGGATAGTACGGAAAAACTTAACCAAAAATTCCAGAAAACCATAATGAAAATGATAGAAAATGCACCTCATAAGCACACAGTTATTACGGAACGCAATGTCTATCAGGAGGGAGACATAAAAAATAAGGATCTGATGCAGAGTATTCTCCACGAATTGATGCTCCCGGGAAGCGGAATAGTCGGTTTTGACAACCTTAAAGAGCTTTACAAACTTGCCCTCGAGGGCAAAAGATGCCTTATACTTATGGAACACTACAGTAATTTTGATATACCCTGTTTTTACGACCTTATGGAAAAAGAAGGTGCATGGGGAGAAAAAGTAGCTAAATCGATAGTTTCTATCGCGGGAGTAAAATTAAACGAGGAAAGTGCGCTTGTCCGTTCGTTTACCGAAATATTTACCAGGGTGGTAATATTCCCCAAGAGCGGACTCGAAAATATCAGCTCCCCGGAAGAACTAAAAGAAGCACAGGAGAGAAGAAAAAAAATCAATTTATCGGCATTAAAGAAGCTCTTTGAACTGAGGAAATCGGGAAGGTTAATATTAGTATTCCCTGCAGGCACCCGTTACAGGCCGTGGGACCCGTCAACGGGCAGAGGGCAGAAGGAAATCGATTCCTATATAAAATCTTATGACTATATGGTATTTATAGCAATTAACGGAAACACCTTAAGGCTGAATCCCAACGGGAAGATGGATGAAGATATTCCGGCTCCGGATATTATGATATACACGGTAAGTGATGTAAATAAATGCAGAGATTACAGACAGAAAGTATTAAAAAGTCTGACTCCGGGAGAAGATATAAAGCAGCATGTAGTAGATGCGGTAATGGGGGATTTAAAAGAAATACACCGGAACACGGAAGAAATGCGAAAGAACCTTCTTAATAAAGAATAATCGGGTTTAAGCTTATGCAGTACAACACCGAAGAAGTATCCCGCATTCCTGAAAAATTTTGCAGAGACCTTAAGTTTTTATTTACCGACATAGATGACACCATAACTACGAACGGACTTATAGACTCTTATGCTTTCGATTCAATATGGAGATTGTACAGGGACGGAATCAGTGTCGTACCTGTTACCGGGAGGCCGGCAGGCTGGTGCGACCATATAGCACGCATGTGGCCTGTCTCCGGAGTCATAGGAGAAAACGGTTCGTTCTATTTCAGCTACGATCGCAGGACAAAAAAAATGAAAAGACGCTATTTTCTTTCCGGGAAAGAAAGGCGGGAAAACAACAGAAGACTGAAACAGATAGGACAAAGGATAGTAAGGGAAGTTCCGGGAAGCAGGATAGCATCCGATCAGCTTTTCAGGATTTCCGACCTTGCGATCGATTATTGTGAGGACACAGGACCTTTAAATAAAGATGATGTAAACAGAATCTGCAGAATCATGGAAGAGGAAGGAACGGCATATAAGGTTTCGAGTATCCATATAAACTGCTGGTTCGGCGACTATGACAAGGTATCATGTTTAAAATGGTTTCTTGCCGATATGAGCGGTTTACATATGTCCGCTTTAAAAGACCGGATAGTCTTTATCGGGGATTCACCCAATGATGAGCCTATGTTTAAAGAACTTCCGTATACGGTAGCAGTTGCCAATATTAAGAAATTTCTTGAAGACCTTAAATTTCTGCCCGGATATATTACGAGAAACCCGTACGGCAAAGGATTCGAGGAAACAGTGAATATAATTCTTAAGAAAAGACACACCGGATAATTTTCTTATAGCTGTTCCGTATTCAGCTCCAGAGTTTTAGAAACAGTTTTAAAACCGAAACTCTTTAAAATCGGTATAAACTCAAACAAACCGGAAGGAAGCGCAATATCTATAAGGTTGATATTCTCACTACGTGTAAAATCGACAAGGTGTTTTAGCAATGCCCTCGCAATTCCGAGCCCGCGATACTCTTCTATTACATACAGCTGAACAATAAGAAAATACTGAGTACCGGTGACAGCTTTTTTTTTCTTAATAACCCATATAAACCCCGCTGTCTCAGAGGAAGGAGTCTGCGCTGTAAATACTATGGAACTCTTATCATCTATATCCGGAAGATTTGACATTCTTTCATTGTACAGTTTTCCGGCAATTTCCGGCTCGTAACTCTCATACCATCCGAATACCGCTTTCCTGTCAAGTTCCGCTATAATGGCAGGATTATTATCCAATCCTGTAAAAACAAAGTCACTTAATACGAGATCTTCCGTTTCCGCGGCGGGGATTTGAATTTTCTTTAAACCCTGAATTTCCCGATTTGCATTATACCATTCATAGATTATCCTTTTTAACTCTCTCTCTTTATATAAAAACCATTTTCGTTCGAGTACCGCATTCCTTTTGAGGCTGTTTTTAAAATTCCTGAATACCTTGCGTCCCGATGCAATAGCATCCAGAAGCTGCTGCCTGTAGATAGGATTATGAAGCCCTGAAATAAAACTCTCCATTAACCTGTAGCCGTCCACAGGTCTCCATTCGGGAATTTCGATATACTTTTCATCTTTAAAACCTTCATCGTCAGCTTTTATCTCTTCAAGACCGCCTGTATCAGGATTTACCACAAAACTATTCTCCTGATCCTCCATAGCAAAGATGATCTGATCTATTATTTCCGGTGTTAATTTAAACATTTTTTAAACTAAACATCCCTTTCCTGTTTATTAAAAAGTACGGAAATTTCTTCCGTAATTTTTTCCTTCGGAACAAGCCGGGTAAAACCCGTTTTTCTGTCGCTGATTTCGATAACACCCCTGTTCAGATTACGCGATGACACCACAACTCTTACGGGAATACCAAGCAAATCCGAATCCTTTAATTTTACTCCCGGAGATTCATTGCGGTCGTCGAACAGTGTAACAGCTTCCATCTTTTTATATATATCTTCAGCAACCCTTTTTACAGTATTCGATTTTCCGATAGTGATAAGATACATCTGGTACGGTGAAACGGCATAAGGCCATACGATCCCCTTTTCGTCATGGTTCCATTCCACAATCGAAGATAACAGCCTGCCGATTCCAATACCGTAACATCCGATATGCGCATAACCTTTTTTTCCATTATCATCCTGAAAATGCAGATTTAAAGCTTTCGAGTAGCCGTCACCAAGCTTAAAAATATGCCCGATCTCTACTGCCTTTATTTTCTTAAGCTCACCCCCGCACTGCAGGCATATATCCGCATCCTTAGGCAAAGAAATGTCGGCGATATTATCCGCAGCATAATCTCTCCCGTAATTTATATTCTTAAGGTGATAATCCTTTTCATTTGCTCCGTAAACAAGGTTCGATGATTTAACAATAGTGTCATCCGTAACAACCTCTACGGATTCATCCATTCCTATAGGGGATAAAAATCCGGGCACAAGGCCGGCATTATAAAGCTCGTCATCGGATGCCAGTCTAAGCACGGGAGTTTCGATAGACCGTGAAAGTTTCTCCTCGCTGATTTCGTAATCACCCCGCACTACAGCCATTACAAGCCCTTTTGCGGTACGATAGACAATACTCTTGGCACATCTATCCTTTGTAATTCCGAGATAACCGGCCAGTTCATCTATTGTAATACAACCCGGAGTATATACCTTTTCAGTTTGCATAAGTTTCTCCGTATGATAATCCCTTCCCGTAGCTGCAATGTTTCTGTTGGCCAGGTAATGACATTTTTCACAACTTATGATGGTATCGTCACCGGTTTCCAGAGGCATCAGGAATTCATACGACTTTTTGCCGCCTATAAAGCCCACACCCGCTTCCGCTGTAATAATTTTAATCCCGCACTTCTTAAAAATCCTTTTATACGCTGCAAATATTTTAGGGAAAAAATCGTTAAGACTGTAAAAGGATCTGTGAAATGAATATGCATCCTTCATTAAAAATTCTTTTGCCCGCATCAACCCCCCTCTGGGCTTTTCTTCATCACGAAATTTTATCTGAAATTCATAGAGAAGCAGCGGAAGTTCCCTGTAGCTTAACAAACTTCCCTTGACAAGTTCTATCATCGCCTCCTCGTGAGTGGGGGCAATAACAAGCTCATGATTGCTGCGGTCTTTAAAACGTATCATCTCCTTATGAATCCGTTCATACCTCCCGCTCTTTTTCCATATTTCCGCAGGATTAATAAGCGGCACCAGCACTTCCTGTCCTCCGAGCCGGTCCATTTCTTTTCGTATTACTTCTTTTATACGTTCGATAGCTTTTATTCCCAGAGGAAGGTACGAAAAAAGCCCCTGCCCCAACGGGCGTATATACCCGCCCTGTATTAACAGCGCCGAAGATGCGAATTTTACCTCATGAGGAGGTTCCCGCAATGTTTTGCCATGTACAGCTGAATACCGCATGGATAGTATTTTATGCTTTTTCCCTCCCCCGGGTCAAGAAATCCGAAGATTTAAATATTTTTAACGCCTTAACTTGACAGTTGCACCAATTAATCTACATATTGATAGATATAAATTATAAATACAGGAGATTTAAAATGAGTATTATTGACTATGTCGAAGCAAGAGAGATTCTGGATTCCAGGGGAAATCCGACAGTAGAAGTCGATATTATCTTAGAAGACGGCTCTATGGGACGTGCCGCAGTACCGTCGGGTGCATCTACGGGCGAGCACGAAGCTGTTGAACTTCGGGACGGAGATAAATCACGCTACATGGGGAAGGGAGTTCTTAAAGCCATACAGAATATAAACGACATAATTTCACCGGAAATTATCGGGTTGGACGCACTGGACCAGGTAGATATAGATAAAACAATGATAGAACTCGACGGAACGGAAAACAAGAGTAAATTAGGCGCTAATGCAATACTCGGTGTTTCCATGGCAGTTGCACGTGCGGCAGCGGATTACCTCGCTGTTCCACTTTTTAAGTATCTCGGCAGCTATCATGCATCATTAATGCCTATTCCCATGGCAAATGTTCTTAACGGAGGAGCACATGCCAGTAACTCGGTCGATCTGCAGGAGTTTATGATTGTTCCCGTAGGAGCTGAGTCTTTTCACGAAGCGGTACGTATGATGTCCGAAACTTTTCATAATCTTAAGGCGGTTCTGAAGAACAAAGGATACAGCACCGCTGTCGGCGATGAAGGAGGTTTTGCACCAAATCTAAAGTCCAATGAAGAAGCCGTAGAAGTCATACTTCAGGGAATCGAAAAAGCGGGCTACAAAGCGGGAGAAGATATTTATATTGCATTGGATCCCGCATCATCCGAATTTTATGATGTTGAGAAGAACAAATATATCTTTAAAAAATCCGACGGCAGAGAGTTAACGCCGGCCGAAATAGTAGATTTCTACGCTGACTGGGTGTCAAAATATCCGATTATATCTTTGGAAGACGGAATGGCTGAAGACGACTGGGACGGGTGGAAAATACTTACCGACAAACTCGGTAAAAAGATTCAGCTCGTCGGAGATGATATCTTTGTTACCAACACAAAGAGAATAAAAAAAGGAATCGATCTCGGGATATCGAATTCCGTCCTCATTAAACTTAACCAGATAGGAACTTTAACGGAGACATACGAAGCGGTCGATATGACTAAAAAGGCTGGTTTTACCGCAGTTGTTTCTCATAGAAGCGGTGAGACAGAGGACACTTTTATTGCGGATTTCGTCGTTGCATTGGAAATAGGACAGATAAAAACGGGATCCGTATCACGGTCGGAAAGAATAGCCAAGTATAATCAGCTTATGAGGATAGAAGAACTTCTGGAAGGAACCGCACGGTTTGCCGGACAGGATGCATTCTATTCCGTAAAAAAGTAATGACAAATCTTAAAAACCATAAAGCCGGCACATTAAGTGCCGGCTTTTTTTTCCTGCGCACCACGGAGAAACTGATGCACTGTTCTACTCCACACAGGGTTTATCAATACTGTACGGTAAAACCCCTGTATAACCCGCTTAAATTGCTGTCCCGAACTTTAACTTCCCTGACGAAAGCACCGGGAGGGCCTTTTTTGAGCCATTCAAGCAGCCTGGTACAATTCTCCGGACTGCCCTCTGCCATAACTTCCACGGAACCATCCGGCATGTTTCTTACATACCCCGAAATTTTAAGCCTCCTTGCTTCGGACACAGTGGAAAACCTGAAACCGACCCCCTGTACACTGCCGTAAACATGAGCTATAAAGGCTTTGTTCTTAGACAATTAACTAATCCTGTTCGTTTTATTCTGCCTGCAAAGACTCTGCGATAAGTTTTTCAAGTTCCGTATAATCGAACGGTTTGTACAGTACCGGGAACGGAATTAGAAAATCCGATTTTAAAAAGCCGCTTGTAATGATTATCTTCTTATCACCGAGATAACGTTTTAAAAACCGCACCCAATAATCTCCGCCTAATATATCCATTCGATAATCCGTTATAATAATATCTATTGTGTGATCAAGAAGATGCTTTATTGCACCGACTCCGTCGGAGGCAACAAATACCTCGTATCCCTTACGCTTTAAAAAATCCCGCAGGGTTAACCGGATCGAGTCTTCGTCTTCGACAATCAGGAGAGTACCTTTTTTATGTGCCATTTCCCCTTCTATACTTTAAAATCAAATCTTTAATTTTTGCTACAAGCACTTCCATATCCAGCGGTTTGGTATATATGGCTTCCGCACCCTCTTTTAAAAGCGCTCTGCTCTCTTCCGGATTGTCCAATCCCGTTATTCCTATTATAACAGGATTGCCAAGATCCGGATCAGATTTAATCTTTCTGCACAATACATGTCCGTCGATGCCAGGAAGATAAATATCGAGTATTATAATTCCCGGTTTCCACTCGGATATCATTCTGCCCGCTTCGTATCCGTCAAAGGCCTGTAGAATGGTAAATTCGGGCATTTTTCTCGATAAATACCGTTTAATAATATGATTTATATCCCTGTCGTCATCTACGATGAGCACCCTCTGCCATTCCGCAATTTCTTCCTCTCCCGCATCGATTTCTTCCGGAATCCTCATTCCCCTGGATTTTAAAAACTCGAGCAGATCCTCCTCATAAACCCGGTACTGTCCGCCGGGAGTTATAAATGCTTTTAAATAACCGCTTTTTATCCAGTTGATAGCGGTCTGATTTACAACACCGCATATATTAGCCACTTCCAGAGCAGAAAATATCCTTATCTTCTTTTCATTTTTTGCCATATACCCTATCCTTTTGTAAGGATATTTTTAAGAGTTTATTTCTCTATATTCTTTAGTATAGTGATTATGTCCAGTATGTCAATGTTAGATTTTCATAAAGCTGTCTCCGATTACCGTTTTCTCATGGAGCGGGGATACCCGGGGAAAGCTTCGCTGAAACTTATAGGGGATAGGTACAGACTGTCTAAAATCCGGAGAAACTGCCTTTTCCGCGGCGTGGTAGATTCAGAAACGGCTCTTAACAGAAAAAGAAAAATAGTGCCCCTGAAAAAAGCCGAAGCTTCTACTATCGGCGTCGACTGGTATAATACACTGATTACCGTAGAGAGCTATTTAAAAGGCTGCCCTCTCTTTATAGCGGATGACGGTATTGTAAGGGATTCGGCAGGAATACACGGAAGCTACAGAGAAAGTAAGGTCACCGAAAAAGCGGTAAACGAGGTTATTAAACATCTGGTAAATCTAAAACCGAACCGGTTGGATATCTTTATCGATTCTCCTGTTTCATATTCCGGGGTCATGGGAGAAAAGATACGCAGCAAACTTAAAAACACCATTGCAGGGAAATACAA
>QILZ01000344.1 GCA_003233545.1 Spirochaetales bacterium | reverse complement strand
ATTTCCTCATCCAGGCAAAGCAGCAGTTGTCTATCAGATTAATTATTGTAATAGCCATTTCCATGCAGGAATAACAGGGATATCAATCTTCTCCCCTTTAAGCATATATTCTTCATAAACAGTAATTATAGTTGCTTTTCGGGCTTTTAAGAAATTTACTGATGATTCTATGGCTCTTAATTCTCTCTTTAGAACATCTTCTTTTTCAAGACTGTACGCAACCTGATAAAGCTCGATAGATCCTGATTTATCCTGGACCACAAAATCAATCTCAAAACCGTCCCGTGTTTTATAATAAGAAATTTTATATCCCCGCCTGTAAAGCTCTATAAATATCATATTTTCAAAAGCTCTTGTTTTATCAATTCCTGCACCTCCGGAAACAGCAAATGCTAATGCCCAATCTATACAATAAACTTTTTTATAATTCCGGGCGCGTACCCTCTGTGACTCAGAATAAAATTCAACAGTTCTAAACATGTAGGCATCAGAAAGATAGGCAAGGTATTTATAGAGAGTTTCTATACTAAAATTAAATTTTAGTTTTTTCATGGATTCTGAAATTTTTGTTGTCGTCATTGGGCAAGCTATTCGGGTTATGAGTGAATCTGCAAAATATCTTAATACGGTAATATTAATTTTAGCTTCCGGATGTGCTTCGATAATATCCCGTAATAACATTGTGTCCCAATAGGTTATGAGCAATTCTTCGTGAATCTGTGGCGGAATATCCAGTAATCCCGGAAATCCACCCTGCTTAATATATTTTTGAAAATAATTTTCAAGAAGGCTTCGTCCTTTGGAGGAAATTGATTCCTGATCTACTTTGTAATGTCGTAAGAATTCTTTAAACGAAAAAGGTAGAAGTTCTAATGGAAACAGTTTTCCACGTAACTGTGAAGCATAATCGCCCCTTAGAAGAGAGGCTGTCGACCCTGTAATAACAATTCTATGTGTTTGAGTTTCGAGAAGATACAGGATATAATCCTCCCATCCTTTTATGCGATGAATTTCATCAAAAATAAAATAGACTTCTTCCGTACCTCTTTTTTCCGGATAAAGAGAGTAATAAGATTCATCGATTATGTGCAATTCCTGCACAGGAATTTTTATTAAACGATGATCGTTAAATTGAATTCGGCAAACATTCTCTATTTTTATATTTTCAGGAAGTTCATCGACCATCTGATGTGTTCTGAACGTTTTTCCTGTTCGTCTGGCACCAACAATTCCTAAAGCCATTTTAGGGATAAATGTTAAGGATAAGTCTCTTTTTGTCAAAGAATATTTTTCATTTTTTTGATAATCAACTATTATTTGCTTTAGTATATCATTTATCACTTTGTTCCTCCGGAAGGTATAAAATACAATATTATAGTTCTTCTTGCAAGAACATAAACTATATTTCTGTCCGGTTTCAACTATAGTCGGAATGATTTCTATTGGAGATAGCGGTTGAATCATACTTTTTTAACCGGGGGAAAGATGCAGCGGATGCAGTCTACTATGCTGTTGTTTTTGAAGAAATTGCACAGATAAAATGGAACCCCGGGATAATATCCATAACTAAAAGAAATGCCTAAAGCCTCCCGGATAGTCTCCCGATCGTACTTAATTTCTTTTTTCTTCCATACTATGTCTACCGCCTTAAGGCTCTTATCCGCAGCCGGCTTATCAGCTTCAGGCTTCACCTCCACCTCCCGGATGCGCATGCTCCTCTCTTTGTGAACCTTCTTCCCGCTCCGGAGAACTCTTTATCAAACGGCACCTTGCCCCGGTTCCGGATGTTCTTCTAATGACCTGACCATCCCGGCCAGGGTTTCAGCCTCATACCGTTTGCCTGCCCCTCAAAGCAGTTGTATCGTTCACTGCCCGGGTCGATCAACCGTCCTATCACCAACGCCGCCAATACCGGCGTCACTTTCGCTGATACCCCCTGCTCCTTAAGGAACTCTCTCATCTGCAGTTCTTTCCACACCGAGTGGCACAAATACTCAGGGGATAATATTATTGTGAATGTATTACGCATAATCGGAGGCTTTCCGACTATTCATGACTTTGTTTCTCCGGTTTATCACTAAATCCCAAAAAGAGTAGATTCTATGATTCATTGGATGAGTTACGTTTTGAACATCTGGAAAAATTGAGAAATGATACTGCCTGTCAAGCCAGAGAATTGGGACTGATATATGGAAATGAAACCGCGGTAGACTATCATTGTGATCAGTAGGACAGCATAATAAATACAACCATAAATATTGCATATTGCGAAGGCAGATTACGAGCTCCATCGACACTGTATAAGTTCTGTGAAAACAACCTTTGTAAAATTATTTCTCCGGATGCAATACATGAGATTTATTGCGATTCCGAATATACAGGTAAAAAACAGATAGTGTACTTATTTATTCGGTCAGAATCAGGAGTTACCATGTGTTTGAAGCAAAATACCATAATTAAAAGATGGAAAGAAGAGACGATCAAAAAAGGCAAATTAAGCTAATTACCGGTCCCACAAGCTAAATCTAATATTTTTTTGATTTCTTCATCAACAGCTTTTTCAGCCTAATCGGATTCTTGTTATAATTCGGCGCTATTTTAGTATAATTTGTTATCACTTACCATTTCTCCGTGTTTTATGCAATATAACGTCCGAGCTGAGTAGTTTCTGTGCCCGGCTTCGCTGATTTGGCACGCGTTCTTGATTTTACCTACGCTTCCATTGGGACTATCGCTAAAAAAGTCTGTAAAATTCATTCCACCTCAACACATGGCTTGTGGATGGCCGCTTTGGATCAAAAGCTCTTTGTGATTTCATTGTGTGCCATTCTACCAGGTTTTGGTACAGATGTTAATGATATGTCCCTGTTTACAAAGACCAATGTACTTGATATATTTCATAATAACATTCTATCAGGAGCAAATATGACTTCCAGAGAATTGATAAAAAAATCCCTAAGGTTTGAAGCTCCGGAGAGAATACCCCGGCAGATAGGGGTTTTACCCTGGGCAATGGAAAATTATCCTGAGGAAGTAAAAAAGATACAAGCTGATTTCCCTGATGATATTGTTACTGCGCCGGTTATTTACAAAAGGTCTCCTGAAATTGTTGGTGATTGGGGCTGTATTTTTGAAAACAGACAGAAAGGCATAATCGGTGAAGTGAAGGAATCCCTTTTAAAGTCCCGGAACAACTTTTAAGTGTAGATATTGATAAAGTCAACGCCTTCTGTAGTCATACCAGTAAGTTTGTTCTGGCTGGATGCTGCCCGGGACCATTTGAAAGATTTTAGTTTACAAGAAAGACGGAAAATTTATTTATGGATATGATTGATCAGCCAGATTATTGACAGACCGCTGGTTGCACTAACCATACCTAAAGATAAAAGGAAACCACTGTCACAGAAAGAGTATCCTGATTGAGCTGCTCAGGTGGCAGGACACAGAGTTTCGCACCGCAGAGATCGCTGTCGAGCTGGATAACACCAAGTATTTAGCCGATGCTCTGCCCATAGCTTTCCCTAATATGGGTCCAGAGATTATTAGCGTTTGGTGTGACTGCTCCTATATATTCGGCGAGATAACAGCCTGGTCAGAACCGTGTGTAGATGATTGGGAAAAGGACAAGATGTTTTTTGATCCGGAACACCCTCTGTACCAGTTGACAGTTCGATTTATCGAGCTATTGATAGAGAGAAGCAGGGGAGCCTTTATCCCCGGGATCATCGAGGAGTGCCGGGAGCTGGAAATGAAGGTTTTTTAAAATAGATTCCGGAATACCAGCAGATACAGAAGGCAGGTAAAAGCCTGCAGATTATTGGACTAACCCTTGAGGAACTTCCCCTTCTCTTTGAACATATAAAACCGGAGGGGTCCTTATTTGCGGCGTACAAGGTGTTACGGACGGAGAAACAGCCCAATGACAGGAGCAAATACTAATGAGCATTCTATACGGTAACGATACTGGTATATTTCATCTTCAATCATTAAACAGCAGTTATATCATCAAAATTGTGGAACCAGGATATCTGGTACATCTGTATTGGGGTAAAAGACTCGGGGCAAAGAACTCCGATCTTTCCTACATCCTCGATGATGAGGGCGGGGGGCCCTTTTCCATCAGTTCGGATGTGACAGTGAACTCTCTGGATATTCTTCCACTTGAGTATCCGACATACGGAAACGCAGACTTTCGTGTCCCTGCATATCAGGTGAAGCAGGAGAACGGAAGCACCATTATGCATGCTCTCTACCATTCACATCGTATATTCCCCGGTAAGCCGGAAATGGAAGGACTACCCGCCACTTTTACCAAAACGGATGACGAAGCGCAAACCCTGGAGATTACCCTGCAGGATGATGTGACAGGACTTCTGATCCATCTCGTATACACGGTTTTTAATTCCTTCGATGTACTTACCCGGTCCGTACGGCTTGTAAACGGTGGCCGGCAAAAACTTGAGCTCCTCCGCTGCCTGAGTACGTCTGTTGATTTCCCCGGTTTTTCAGGAGAGGTACTCCACCTTCCGGGACGATGGGGACAGGAGAGGATGGTCAGTAAGCAAGGTATAAACCAGGGCATGTTCTCCATAGAGAGCAGGAGAGGCACCAGCAGTCATCAACATAACCCCTTTCTCGCCTTAGTCAGTCCAAATACTACAGAAACCAGCGGTGAGGTGTACGGTTTTAACCTGGTATACAGCGGGAATTTTCTAGGTTTTGCGGAAGTCGACCAATACAATACCACACGAGTGGGACTGGGGATCAATCCTTTTAATTTCACTTGGCTGCTTGCCCCGGAAGAGTCCTTTCAGACCCCCGAGGCTGTTATGGTGTTCTCTGATACAGGACTTGGGGGAATGTCGAGGACCTATCACAAGTTCTACCGCAATATGCTCTGCCGGAGCATCTTCCGGGATAAAGACCGGCCGGTCCTCATCAACACATGGGAGGCAGTATATTTTGATGTCAACGAACAGGTTGTAGAAGAGTTTGCGGAGGAGGCCGGTAAGCTCGGGTATGAACTCCTGGTGATCGATGATGGCTGGTTCGGAGAACGGAATAAGGATGACTCCTCTCTTGGCGACTGGTTTGTCAATAAAAAGAAGTTTCCGCAGGGCTTACGGGTGTTAGGGGAGAAGGTCAATAAAAAAGGTCTTAAATTCGGTATCTGGATCGAACCGGAAATGGTTTCACCGGATAGCGATCTGTACAGAGCACATCCGGATTGGTGCATCCACGTGCCGGACAGAGAGAAAAGTCTGATTAGAAATCAACTTATTCTCGACTTCTCCAGGAAGGATGTGTGTGACGAGATCATACGCAAGATATCAAACCTTTTGGAGAGCGCACCTATTTCATATGTGAAGTGGGACATGAACAGACATATGACCGAGGTTGGTTCTGTGTTGCTTCCGCCGGAACGGCAGACAGAGACAGCCCACCGCTTCGTGCTGGGATTGTATCGCGTTATGGATGAGATTACTAAGGCTTACCCTGATATTCTCTTTGAAGGGTGTTCCGCGGGAGGTGGTAGATTCGATCCCGGTATCCTGTACTACATGCCCCAGATATGGACAAGTGACAACACTGATGCCGTTGACCGGATAAGAATTCAATACGGAACAAGCATTGTGTATCCCCCGGCTACTATGGGTGCCCACGTGAGCACCGTACCAAATCACCAGACCCACAGGGTTACACCGCTGAAGACCCGGGGACACATTGCCTCTTCCGGGATATTCGGTTACGAGCTCGACTTGAGGGATTTTACGGCAGAGGAAAAAGAAGAGATAAGACAGCAGATAGTCTTTTACAAGGAAAACAGGCATTTTGTTCTTAAGGGAGATTTTTACAGACTTCTGGATCCTTTTCAGGGCAATGAGGCAGCCTGGATGTTTGTCTCTCCGGACAAGCGTGAGGCTCTTGTCTTCTATTGCAGAATGCTAACTATCGTCAATATGGATACACCACTCATCAGGCTGCAGGGCCTGGGCACCTCACTGGATTATAGACTATTAGGAAACTCCAGGGTATTCAGTGGTAATGTGCTAATGAATGTTGGGCTTAAAGTTCCAACATTGAAGGGAGATTTCCAGAGTGTAGTCTGGAAGCTTTCATCTGTTGTTGTTTGATACCTGTCCCGTTGACAGGGATTTAAAATTCTTATGGGATACACCCATTCGCTTTTTGAACTGGGACCAGAAATATGGTGGGCTGGAAAATCCTGTTTAAAAGCGATCTCTTTTATTGATAATCGAAGAGCGGCTTGCCTGGCCGGTACGGACCCCTCTCTTTAGTTAGTTTGAAAATTTGTTTTTTTATTTTCCGTTTGGGGCAATAACGAGTGTATTTAAGGCACAGATCGGACATAAATTACATTGGAGGTTTAAAAAATGAAAAAGAATATTCGCCAAAACTTAAAAGATGCTCTTTCGGATTGCAAATCAATTGATACCCATTCTCATGTTGATATGGAAAAACCGACCGCGGGCAACCTATGGGAAATTATATCATATCATTACATCATGACCGAACTTTATTCAGCAGGGCTCCCTGTAGACTTAATTAAGTCTACTGATACTGACCGGGATAAGGTGAAAAAAGTTCTTCCTTATTTAAAGAGAATAAAGAATACTGTAATGACAAAAATCCTGATGGATATTCTTCGTGATCTTTATCAGTGGGAGGGGCCTTTTCTGAGCGAAAAAAACTGGGAAAAAACGGATGAAGTTGTTCGGCAAAAGAGCAAAGATCCCTTTTGGTACCAAAAAATTCTAAGAGACCATGCTAAGGTAGAAAAAGTTTTCCTTCCAGGATACAATCCCGAATCCAAAAATAACTCCTTATTTCAGAGTGTCCTAAGGGTCGATGGTTGTCTCGAAGAAATAAAAGATATTTCTTTTTCGGAGTTGGTGCTTGACTTTTCCCGGAGGTACAGCAGAAAGTTATATCCGGAAGTTAAAAATCTTATTCTTTCTTTGCCAGTTGACCAAAAATACGAACCGGTAAGGAAGAAGGATGCTGTGGCACACACCCCGGGAGAAAGAGTGAATCTTGCCCTTACTGCTCTTTGCCAACTCGCCCGGGATGAAGGCTATATCTTTCAGTTAATGTTCGGAGTAAACTTTCTCGGGAATAGAAATGTTCCTTATTACAATCCTTCTCTTCTTCCTGACCTCACTTCTTACTTCAATTGTTATTCGAAAGTTACCTTTGACCTTACTACGGCACACCTCAATCACTCTCACGAGATAGTCATCCTATCAAAACTTTATCCAAATGTAAGCGTCTTTGGTTCCTGGTGGTATGCCTTTTACCCCAATTATCTAAAGAAGATTCTCAGAGAAAGGTTGGAGATATTGCCCCTCTGTAAAATAAATGGTTTTTTCTCAGATGCCTATAATCTGGAATGGTGCTATGGAAAATTTAAAATGGCCAAAGAGACATCTGTCTCCTTGCTTTCCGAAATGGTGCTCGAAGGTTACTTTAAGGAAAAAGAAGCCATAGAGATATATCGGAGAATTTTTTATCTCAATCCGGTTGAAAGATACGGATTGTAAGTTTTTAAATAAAAGCATTCAAGACGGCTCCAAGCCGGGAAGGGAATCCGTTTTAAAGGTATAGTGAAAAGGTAAGGCCTTAAAGATCAATAATAAGGGAGAAAAATTGGAAAATTCAAACATAAACCCCATCAGAAAGGATAAGGATTTACACCCAAATATTTATAATCAGGAGTGGAATTACTGTACAAAGACCGGTATACTTGATACTTTTATTATAACGGCCTATCAGGAGAAGTAACCGAAGCTCCGGAAGCAATAAAAAACTGTCGTGCCCTGAAAACAATGATTGTACCTTCTTAAACAATATACATGGCTAAAAAAGAGATAGAATTTTCGAAAGAAATCTATAGAAAGGATTCAGAGAGAATGATAGAGAATATATCCGGTAGAATTTCCCCCGAAGATTATTTGCGCTGTCTCGAACCCTGGGCAAAGGCTTCTGAGAAATATTGTTACGTCTGTCCGGACAGGCAGGATTTAGAATGTTACGGCCCGGGCTATAATGGTTGGGGAGTGCAGACTAACCAGAAGGCTTTTGCGGCCTATGCTGTACTTGCCGCTGACCCCTGTTTCGATGAATCCGGAGCCGGCATCCCGCGCCGGACAGTTCTTGAACGTGCACTGAGGACCCTGCGATTTTCGCTGCAGAGCCATATGGAAGGGACTTATCACTGTACCGATGGCACTTCCTGGGGGCATACCTGGATCAGTGCTTTGGGTATCGAACGAATGATGCATGGTATTGAGGCTATTCGGGAACATCTTACAGATGCCGACCATGAACTTTTACAGAGGGTCCTTATATCGGAAAGCAATTGGCTTATGGACGCTTACGACATAGTTGCCGGGACCGTGGAAAACAATAGACCGGAAAGCAATCTCTGGAATGGAGCTATATTGCATCGAACGGCGGCTATGTATCCCGACTCGCCCCGGGCTGATGAGTATAGAGAAAAGGGAACCCGTTTTCTGCTCAATTCCATTTCTGTGGCTTCAGATGCTCTCTCGAATGTTATGGTTGAAGGCAAGCCCCTGTCGGAGTGGCATATCGGTGATAATTTTTTCACATCCTATGCCTGTAACCACCACGGCTATTTGAATGTAGGCTACATGGTAATCTGTCTGTCGAATGTGGCCATGCTTCATTTCACATATCGAAAAAGAAACATAGAAGCACCGGAGGCGCTTTATCACCATGTCACCGATCTCTGGCAACTTATTAAACGCTGTACTTTCAGAGACGGCCGCCTTCTCCGTATCGGCGGCGATACCCGGGTACGCTACTGCTATTGTCAGGACTATGTTATTCCTATGTGGATTATGATGACAGAACATTTTGGAGACACCGATTGTCCGAACTTCGAATCCGGTTGGCTGACCCAGGTAGAGCGCGAAATTATTACCAACGGCGATGGCAGTTTTCTTTCGCAACGCTGCCGCGAGTTGGCATCGGTATCGCCACTATACTATACCCGGCTTGAGGCAGACCGGGCGGTAACCTTGTCCATGGGCGCCTACTGGCGCCGGATATTTGATGTCCCATCGGTTGTCAGAGATAAGAAAGCAATTCAAATTTCTCTGCCCGGTTTATGGTATGATGATTATCATGGGGCATGCCTGCACAGAAGCAATAAACGCATTACCTCCTGGGTCTGGATTGCTGCTGAAGGACCTCAAGGATTGTGTTTGCCGCAGGATGGTAGTGACCTCGCGGAATGGCGGCAAAACCTTGCCGGCCAGGTTAAAGGCGAGGGAAAAATAAATTTCCCGGAGGTTCGTTCTCATTACGAAATACAGTTTAAAGGCGGGTTTCTAACCTCAGGGAGTATGTTTATCCGTTCAGAAAATTTGATTGCTGAGGGCCAAAAAAATGAGATAATTGCTTTGCAGAAAGTCATCTTTGTTGCCCTGCCGGACGAGACCACTGTTATGGTTATGCAACAGGCAGTCAGTCCCGGCCGCCGAGTTTATCTGACCTCTGTCAAAGGCATGCAGTTCCAGGTTCCCAACGACCTGTTTAACGGTAACAATCGGGTATACTATTTTGCCGGAAGTTCGCAGCAACTTCAGGGTTTCGGTAGCGAGGAGGAGTTATTGAATCTGGATTCGTCCTGGGTCAACATAGAAGACCGTCTTAGCATCATCGGGGTTTACGGAGAGAAGTCTCTATCCCTTTTTCGTCCCGGCAGACGTCAAATTGGTCTGAAAGATGACAAAAAAGAGGCAGGCGGTATGCTTTATGCGGATGAAATCTGTTATCCCTGCTGCAGAACTCTCCATTCTGTTAATGCGAATACGGTTCTCTTTGATATTGGCTTTATCGTTCAGGCAGGAGCAACTCACGAAGAAACGGCAGATTATGTGAGCACTGAGAAGTGCATACAGCTTGATACCTCTTCGTGTCCGGATATCCGTACTATGCTGGTGGTGGGGGCTGACGGCAAAAGTTATCTGCTCATGGCCAACCTCGGACAGGTTCCCGTAACGGCCCGGGTCAGACTTCCCGGGGTGAAGAAAGTCTTTAATCTTGTGACAAAATTAACGCTTACTCCCGATACGGATGATATTATTTCTCAAAAACTTGGCAGCGGAAAGGTACAGTTGTTCCGGATTGAAAAGGAATGATGCTATCTTCGAACCTATCTTCGTTTCAGGAATACACAGAGGCGGGGAGCGATAGGCGTTAAGATATTGGGAGGTCATTATACCCTTACTCCTGAAGCTATGGAGGAAAAATTATTATGACCGATGGCAGGGTAATTGGTAAAGAAGGGATACTGCTTACTGCACGGGATAGTAAGGCAGTGCAGGAGGAGATCGATATTGCATCAGAAGTGATTGATTTACGGCAAAGTATATTATACGGATGACAGACTGCGGTTGTAAAAGGAAAATACGTATTCCTCTACAATAATCTTTTGTCTTTATTTCAGCTCGCTGATATTCTCCTTAACCTTGGAGATTGCATCGACTACATCGTCGATATCGGAAATTGGTCCAAGCAGGAAATTGTAGAGATCCATATCGAACGCACTTTCATCAGCCATACGCTCTGCCACAGGATAGCGCTTTTTGGTATAATCAATCTTATCATACCATGGTTGACCTGCAGAGCAATTCTTAGACATAAATGTTTTATTCTGAAAAAGGGGGTTTCTGTAAAGAGGTGTATATCCGTCGCCGATTATTTTAATCCCCTCTGCTTTAACAGCCTCTACAAAACGCTTTTTGGAAACTCCTTCGAATGCATTGCGATTGTACCTGGCAAAAAGGACATATACCGACCAGCGTGTAACCCTTTCATCCATGGCAGGTATGTTTATCCCGTCGATCTCATCGAGTCTTTTCAACAGATACTGATAGTTTTTCCATCTCGTGTCTATCTGGCGGTCGAGTCTTTTAAATTGAACTCTTAAAACGGCTGCCTGAAACTCCGAAATCCGGTAATTACAGGCAAGAATAG
>QILZ01000319.1 GCA_003233545.1 Spirochaetales bacterium | reverse complement strand
ACAGTTAAAAGATACCGAGATTAATTTTAAAGCGGGTGATACCGTACGTGTTCATTTTAAAATCGTCGAAGGAAAAAACGAAAGAATACAGATTTTCGAAGGCCTTTGTATCGCGATAAAAAGAGATGGCTTAAAGAAAACTTTCACCGTACGAAAAATATCATACGGTGTCGGCGTGGAACGTGTTTTTCCTTTTAACTCACCAAGAATTCAGAAAATAGAACCGGTGAGACTAGGCAGAGTCAGAAGGGCAAAGCTATACTATATACGGGACAGAATAGGTAAAGCTGCAAAAGTGCCCGAGCTTATAAAGAAAAAAAAGAATGTGGTAAAGCCCGTTAATGAAAAGAAAAAAGAAAAAACTTAAAAAGCTTGTATGTTCACGGGTAAAGTAACTGCTGGAATTAAATTATTATCTGTATCCGGATTTTATTTAAAACCAGGGGAAATTGTATCTCTTCGGGTAGTAAAGAAATTATTTAACAATAAATGGGCGGTAAGCATAGGCGGGAAGCTGCTTATTGCGTATACTGATATCGATCTTAAACCCGGAACCATAATTAAGGCAAAAGTCGTAATAGAAGAAAATCATATTATATTAAAACTCAATCAAATTGCGGAAGATGCGGCGGATATTGTCATTTCGAAATACGGGCTTGAATCCGATGAATTAAATCATACTATTGTAATGAGTTTATTAAGAGCAGGGGTGGCAATAAAAGAAGAATATATAACTTTAATCAGAAATCTTATAAGGAATAGAAATAAAGCCGGGAAAAAATTATCACGTCTTCTTGCTGTAATGCTGGATAAAGGTATTTTATTAAAATATCTGGATATGGAAGAAATTATGCCTTTAATATTCGAGGATTCCTTTGGCAGAAGACAGAAAGAAGACAGAAAAAGGAGAGAAAATCAGAGCTCTGAAAAGCGTGAATATTCCCTGAAAAAATATATAAAAAGAAGAATTACAGCGGTTGATAATAATAATACAAATCTGTTACAGCTTTTTAACCATTTAAACGCTGTAAACGATAACTGGATAGCAGTGCCGTTCGGTATAGAGTATGATAATACCAGAGTGTCGGGAACTATAAGGATAAATATTGATTCTTATAAAAAATCGGTAAAGAAAATTGTTATTCAGAGTTCAATAGACGGTATTCATTTAAGTTTTATAGCGCACAGGAAAAATCCGGGATATTTTCTTTCCGTTTTCTGTGATAGCGACTCATTTAAAAAACATATTAAATACGAACTTGGTAATTTAAAGACAAAATTGCAAAACCTCGGAGTAATAATTGACGATACTATACTATACGATGATTACTGTGATGGTTTTTCATCGATACGTCATGATCCGGTTTACAAGCCGGTAGACACACTTGGATAGATAAAATGGAAAAAGCTGTTGCTATAAAGTATATGGAAGATCTCCCTGCCCCCTTTGTAATTGCAAAAGGGAAGGGAGAATTAGCTCGAATAATAAGAAAAATCGCCGCTGATAATGATATTTCATTGCTCAAGGATATAAATCTAACAGAATCTTTGATAGAATTGGATGTGGGTTCTTATATACCGGAAGAACTATATGAACTAATTGCAAAGATACTTGTTTTTGTTCTTGATTTAAGGAAAAAATATGCGACAGATTAAGACGAAAGATTTACATGAGGGAATGCGTTTTGATAAGCCGGTATATATAGATGGCGAGAATATTCTTGTTCCTCCGGGAATTCCGTTGAAACAGAAAGATATCGACCGGCTGTTGAAATGGGAAATAGAAGAAGTTCAGACAGAGGGACAGTTAATACGTGAAATATCAGATGTACTGAAAGGGTCCGGGGGAGAAGAAAAACTATGGGAAATACCAAGAGAAAAAGAATATGTAAGGGTTTATCTTTCATCGATAGAGAAGATGTCGGAGATTTTCGCAGATATCAGAGATAAAAATGATGTTTTTCATTCAAGAATCGATAATCTGTTAAATGAGTTGTTAACGGCAGTAAAAGAACATACAAATGAAATGATACAGTTGACAATTTTCGGCGGTATTGCAGATAATAAATTTTCGAGAAGTGCTGTAAATTGTACGGTTCTGTCAACAGTTATAGGCATGACATTAAAAATTATAAGTCATCGACTTATTCAAATTGCAACAGGGGCACTTTTACATGATGCGGGTATGCTGAGAGTTCCTTCAAATATACTGGATAAAAAGGATAAACTGGCTCCTGATGAATTAAATCAAATACGAACTCATCCGATTCATTCTTACAGAATAATTACGCAGCAGTTAAAATATCCCGAAACAATTGCAGCTATTGCTTTACAGCATCATGAAAGATGGGACGGCAATGGCTACCCGCGAAAACTTCATGGCAACGATATTTTGCTTTCTTCCAGGATAGTTTCAGTAGCGGATGCATATGAAGCTATGATAAGCGAGCGTCCCTACAGGAATTCAATGATCGGCTACAGTGCAATGAAAGCTATTCTCAGTGATAATGGAAGAATGTTCGATCCTACAATTATAAAGGCGTTTTTAAACAGTATGGGAATATTTCCCATAGGGAGCATAGTACAGCTTAATGATTCAAGCATCGGCAGAGTTATAGAAACACATACTGCAGCCCCTTTAAGACCTCGATTGGAACTTATCATCGATGAATATGGTGATAAATATGCCGAGACCCAGATTGTTGATTTGTTGAAAAAAAAGAATCTTTTTATTGTAAAAGCAATAGATTTAAAAGAGTTAAACGAAGGTTCCGGGCTTGAATAGTAAGGAGAAGGGCAGGCGCGGGGAAGACTTTGCAGCATTATACTTAAGCAGAAAAGGGTATGAGATTATAAGCAGGAATTTCAGATCAAAATGGGGAGAAATAGATATTATTGCCGGCAGGGAGGATACATTAACCTTTTTTGAAATAAAATATTGGGGCAGCTATTCCTATGAGAATTTGGAGTATGCCATAAACAAAAGGAAACAGAGCAGAATTGTGAGAACAGCAAAATATTTTTTATATAAAAATCCCGGGTATTATTCGAAAAGAAAGATATTCGATGTTATTTATTTAAATGAAAACACCGGGAAATTAAGGCATATTGCAGAGGCATTTTCCGGAGAAGAATAAAGTGGTAAGAATTGCGAAAAAATCAGATCCTAAACGGCTGGATGAACTAAAAAGAAAAATCAATGATGAAAACTATGTTATGAATGCCATAATCAAAATTGCGCAGGATTTAACAAAGAATCTTTTAAGAGAGGATTAGTATGGGAAGGGTTAATGAGCAGAACAGAAGAAAGTATAATAGTCCCGGGAGAAACAATCGGGAAAAATATGATTTACCGAAGTGCCCTGTTTGTGAAAAATATATCAGAGATGTTTACTCTGCAGTGTCCTACGGTGTAACACAAACACCTGCTCATTTTAACTGTATTCTTAATGAACTTAAAGATGCCAATGAATTAAAACCGAATGAAAAAATATGTTATCTCGGCAGCGGGAGCTTTGGAATTGTACAATTCAGGGGTCATGAAAGCCCAATTCGTATTTTTATACGCAAGAGAATCCAATACGAGGAAAAAGACAATCATCCGGAGTGGAGAGAAAGGCTTCCGTTGAGAACCTCGTTATGATTCTTAAGGGTTGAATTTTTAGTCTTGAATAATTATCTTTTTATGCTATTATAAAATCAGAAGGTTAATAAGGAGTCGGTATGTCTTTAAAATATGCATTATTGGGGTTGCTTGCAGAAAGTCCTAAATACGGTTATGAAATAAAGCAGAATTTCGAATCCACATTGGGTAATGTATGGTCAGTTTCGTATGGCCAGTTATATCCCACCCTGCGGAGGCTTTCCGAATTAGGCTGGGTTACAAAAAAAACTGCACCGGGTAAAAAAGCTGCAGAAAAAAATATTTACTTTATTACGGATACCGGAAAAACGGTACTCGATGACTGGCTGTTAAAGCCTCTCAGGTTCAGCTATAAGGTAAAAGATGAATTTACATTAAAATTTCTTTTTTTCAAGAAACTACCGAAAGATAAGGTCCTGGAATATCTTAAAATGCAGCAGAAAAAAACATTACTGCAGAGGGAGAGCTTTCAGCGGACACTTGTTTCGATACGTGATGAAATTGATTACTACCTTCAGGCTATTATAAGGAAAGGGGTAATACATTTGGAAGCGGAAAATCAATGGCTCGAAGAGGTTATTACCGACCTGGAAACTTCTTCATAGAACTATAATATTTATTTATACTGTCTCATCTCATCCAGTACCTGAAGGGCCTTGTTTTTGACGGTTCGTATATAATTGCCCTGGGCTATTTTAACAAGAGCTCTGTATGCCGACGGATCTTTTATGCCGTTGTTTTTCTTAGCAATTTTTTCGAGAGACAGAATAATCGCATATGCGAAATTATTGTCGGGTTTCCGGGGGTTCTGTGCATTTAAAGCGAACAGAAGAGCCTTGACAACCTCGTTATCCTTGTTTAATCCGATTGTCCCAAGGGCATATGCCGCTTCCGATTTTACCATCGGTTCATTGTCGTTTAAAAGTACGGCTATCAAAGCATCCTTTGCCTGTTCTCCTCCGATTTTGCCAAGGAGATTACATGCCCGTCTTCTTACCTCGGGGAAATAGTTTACCAATCGATGATTTTCGAGGACTTTCCGGCCTATTCCTTCCATGGAAAGATACTCCAGTACAAATTCCACTTCGCGGTTATCCTGGTTAACAGAACCGTTATCGATCTGTTTTTCCAGATCATCGAGAGCTTTTAACTTCATATCCCTCTTGCCGGAAAAAGCTTTTTCTTTAAGAATCTGGAATTCAATATTCTGCAGGTAAAGTTCTTCTACAGTCAGCTGCTTTTTGTTCTTTTTCTCCGTACTGTTCTGTGCGGTAAGAGGTACCGTTACAACGAGCATAAGAATAATTGATAATATAAGATAATACCTTGCTTTCATGGCTACTCCCTTTTCATCTGACACCTATTTTCCATTGGCCTTCGTTTTTAACAAGCCAGTATAGAATAATAGGTGTATTGTTTACTATAGTTATTGCTTTTACATGTGTTTTGTCAATCATTTCAATCTTATCGAGCCGGGCATTGCACGGCTGGGAACAACGACATAGTAAAAGTAATCCTTTAAGGATTTAAGTTTTATATTGTCGCGTTTCAGTATGGCACTGGAAGACATTTTATTCAGAAAATCCGGATCGCTTTTATTTGCTATATACTGATTTGTAAGATTCCTGACCCAGTTTTTATAATCCTTATCGCTTATAATACGGTTTAATTTCTTAATTGTGGATTCGATTTCTTCGAATGTTTTATCGTATAGTTCCTTTGTTACGGTAAAATTGCTTTTTTCTTCCGTTTTTTTCGAAGGTTTCTGTGTTTTTGTTTCTTCAGCAGGCTTTTCCGGATGTTTGGCCGCGGGTTTTATTAAAGATTCGGAGGTTTCCTTTTTTTTAGCGGGTTCTGCGGCGGCAGTCTGCGGCTTTTTGCCCGATACACAGGATATAAAAACAAAGAGAGACAAAATCAACAGGATTGGTAATATGTTTCTTTTATTCATTTAAAATATATTTTATATCCTGAAATACCTTTTGTCAAAGATAATTTTAATATGTTGACTGCCTGGATATTTATAGTTAGATTAAGTAACTATGTTTAAGGTAATATATCCCGGTTCTTTCGATCCGCCGACAAACGGCCATCTCGATATAATGAGAAGGGCCTCCGTTCTATTCGATCAGCTGGAAGTGGTTATTGCCGTTAATCCTCAAAAAAAGTATTTTATTCCGGCAGAGGAAAGACTTAAGATGATAAGGATAATGGTAAAAGATCTTAAAAATGTACAGGTCGTAACGTGGGAAGGTCTTGTGGTTGATTATGCAGAAAAAACTAATGCAAGGATAATTCTAAGAGGAGTACGGGCTTTGTCCGATTTTGACTATGAGTTTGAGTTATCCATGATCAATAAAGCCCTGAATCAGAAGATCGAAACGATATTTCTGCCGACCGATCAGAAATATTTTGTTTTAAGGTCTTCAGCCATTAGGGAACTTGCGATGTTTCACGGAGATATATCGGAGATGGTTCCTCCTGTCGTAGAGCAGGCATTAATGAGAAAATACAAATAATGTCTTGACATTGTATTGCCGGATAGGTTAATTTTCACTAAATCCTAAATCTGTATTTGTGAGGTAGAATATAATGGCTGTTCCTAAAAGTAAAACATCTAAAGCAAAAAGCAGGGGCAGAAGAGCGATTAATATGCGTTTTAAAACGAAAACTCTTATTGAATGTCCCAGTTGCGGAAACAAAGTGCTTCTGCACAGGGTATGTCCGAAATGCGGTTTCTATAGAGGCAGACAGATTTTTAAGCCGGAAGAAATAGCTTAGATCCCTGCTGATAAGAATAAAACAAAACTTAGGAGGAAATCTTTATGGATGAACTTTTTGAAAAGATAAAAAAGTTAATTGCAGACAGGCTGGAGATCGAGGAGGATAAAATTACCCTCGATTCGACATTCAGACAGGACCTTGGTGCTGACAGTCTCGATACATACGAACTTGTCTATGCCATAGAAGAGGAATTGGGTATTAGTATTCCCGATGAAAAAGCAAATGAATTCGAAACTGTTCGTGATGCTTACGATTATATAAAATCGCAGCAGGGGAAATAAAATAGATATTCATGGCTCTCTTTCATAGAGCACCTGTTTTCAGGACTCCGTCAGTTTCTTCTGAACGAAAAAAAGAACTACAATTATTTGAGAAACATATGGGTATCAGGTTTAAGAGCCTCGGGCTCTTAAACCTTGCTTTTACACATAGATCCTTTGCGAATGAATCTTCCGAGGATATC
Source organism: Spirochaetales bacterium (assembly GCA_003233545.1). Lineage (GTDB taxonomy): Bacteria > Spirochaetota > Spirochaetia > SZUA-6 > SZUA-6 > SZUA-6. Next base: position 7,308 of record QILZ01000319.1, on the reverse strand, counting down.
GAAAATAACGAAAAGCTGGAATTTCTCGGAGATTCGGTCCTCGGGCTGGTCACCAGCGAATATCTTTTTCTCCTGCTGCGTGATAAAAACGAAGGTGTTCTTGCAAAGATAAAATCTTTTGTAGTCAGTGAAAACAGTCTCTCCGAAATTGCCAGGAAGATAAAAGTTGACAACTTTATTTTAATAGGACGCGGAGAAGAGTATTCGGGCGGCAGATCTAAAAAGGCCCTTCTTGCAGATACAACGGAAGCTATTATCGGTGCTTATTATATCGATTCGGGTTTTTACGCTGCAAGAGAGTTTGTCCTTAAATTACTCATACCTGAAATAGAGAAGGTGCTGGAAAACAAACACGAAAAAGATTTTAAAACACTTCTTCAGGAATATGTACAGAAAAAATTTAAAACTCACCCCAAATACAGGGTTATACGTAAAACCGGCCCGGATCATGATAAAACTTTCTGGATAGAGGTTTCTGTTCAAAACAGGACATACGGCCCGGGTAAAGGTAAAAATAAGAAAGAAGCGGAACAAAGCGCCGCAGGTATAGCATACATAAGTCTTACCGGTAACTCTGTAACGAAAGGAAAGCGGTTTTAACTTTCTTGTAACCTTTCCGTATAATAATTTATTGCCATGTCAATAAGTGTTTTTCTGTTGTTTGTTTCGGGATCTTCTAAGACAGATTCCAATAAGAAATCAAGGATAATACCGATTTTGTATCCTTCTTTAATGCCGAGAGCTTTCATTATATCGTTGCCGTTAATATTAAGATCCTTAATAGTAAAAGCCTGATCTTTCTGTTTGATAATTTCTATTCTATCCATCAGTTTAATCAGGTTATCAGATATAAAGTACCTGTTGCAGGTGCCAATCTGGTCGGCACGGCGTAACCGGATAAGGTCTGCAATATTTTCCTGTCCGACTCTTGCAATAAACCTTCTCACGGCAGCATCACTCCAATCTTCGGTATAATTAAACATGTGATGTTTTATAAGATGGATAACTCTAACTGTTACGGAGTTCGGGAATTTGAGCCTTTTTAAAATAGTTTGCGCCATATCGGCGGATAGAGTTTCATGTCCGTGGAATCCCGGTTCGCCGTTTTTATCGTAGGTGAGGGTTCCCGGTTTACCAATATCATGCAAAAGAGCCGACAGCCTTACTGCAAGATTATCACAAGACGCTGCATCACATGAGAATATGGAATGATAAAAAACATCATAACAATGGAGCGGCCTTTGTTCAACACCGCAGCCTTCTTCGAGTTCAGGTAATATATAATTAAGAAGCCCTGTCTCATGCATACATAAAAAACCAATGGAAGGCTTATCAGAATTGAGTATACGGATAATTTCTTCTCTGATTCTTTCTTTTGAGATATTAATCAGAGCCGGTAAAGATGCCCTGATTGCCTGTTTTGTTTTCTCTTCTATATCAAATTTCAGTTGTGAGGAGAACCTGCATGCTCTTAAAAGTCTTAAACCGTCTTCCGAAAAGCGTTTTAAAGGATCACCGATTGCCTTAATAAGTTTGTTTTTTATATCCAGTCTTCCATTATGCGGATCAACAATTATTCGTTTATGCAGATCGTAAGCAATTGCATTAATTGTAAAGTCTCTTCTTTCTAAGTCTTCGTAGATAGTGGGGACAAAACTGACTTTCTCCGGGTGTCTTCCGTCCGCATAATCCGATTCCGAACGAAAGGTTGTTACTTCCAGTTTGATGTTCTTAAAAAGTACCGTGACAGTGCCGTGTTTTATTCCTGTCGGAATAACTTTTTTAAATAATTTTATTATGTCATTGGGTTTAGCATCGGTTGCCATATCGAAATCTTCTACCCGGTTTTTCATTATAGTATCACGTACGGCTCCGCCTACTATGTAACACTTAAAACCGCTGTTTTTAAGAATATCTGCAAACCGGTAAATAGTTTTTGGAAAATGCATTATTAATGAAAAGTAAATGATTAGATTAGTTAAGGTCAAGCGTATTATAAATTTAAAAAGCAGCCTTTGTTAAAGGCTGCTTTTACTATTTTTATCTGAATAACTGTAATACCGTCTGTGGTTTTGTGTTTGCCTGTGCAAGCATTGCTGTTCCTGCCCGTACGAGTATCTGGTCTGTAACATATCTAACCATCTCTTTGGCCATATCCGTATCACGGATTCTTGATTCGGCAGCCTGAAGATTTTCGGAACCTACGGAAAGTCCTTTCATTGCGAACTCGAGACGATTCTGATATGCTCCGAGATCCGCTCTCTGTTTATTTACTATTGTGAGAGCATTATCAAGAACACCGATCGCCATATTTGCCCTGTCCGGACTAGAAAGTGAAATAAATGTCGCTGAATTAGGAAGCCCGTTGGTTCCCTGAATTCCGAGCCCCTGAGCTGTCATGGTACCGATGTAAATTCTTTCACGCTGATCCATATTTGCACCGATATGGAACCACATACTTGCCGTTATGACATTTTCGCCTGTAGGACGTCCGAATCTTCCTGTCATTACGTTCATGCCGTTAAACTGTGCATGAGATGCAATCCTGTTTACCTCGTCGACAAGCTGTGAGACTTCTACCTGGATCTGCATTCTGTCTTCCGAAGAATATATTCCGTTAGAGCTCTGAACCGCAAGTTCACGCAGCCTCTGCAGAATATCCTCGGTTTCCTGAAGGTATCCTTCCGTTGTCTGAATAAAGGAAACACCGTCTTCCGCATTTTTTTCCGCCCGCTGCAGACCCCTGATCTGGGAACGCATCTTTTCGGAAACGGCAAGACCGGAAGCATCGTCACCGGCTCGATTAATTCGATGACCGGAAGATAACTTTTCCATATCCTTGTCTACTGCCATGTTGTTAAATTTTAGCTGACGTTGGGCGAAGATGGCACTCATATTGTGATTGATGATCATACAATCCTCCTTGATAAATTATTAAGGACATCCTTGTCCTTATATGCCTACTTTTATACTCGGAATATTAAAATGCCCCTTTAGCATCAAAAATAATTTCTTTAATTGAAGAATATAATCTATAGGTATATTCTTAATTAAAAAGGTAATAATATGACAGGAGTTCTTTTAATCGGCGGCAACGGTCCGTCAAAAAAATACTTTCGGTCTATTGTCGGGAAATACGAGTTTGTAATAGCTGCTGATTCGGGAGTAGATCTTGCATTATCGCTGAGTATAGAGCCTAATCTTGTTGTCGGAGATATGGATTCCATATCCAGCAGGCGGAAGCTTAAGAATTACTTACCCCGGCAAATAATGGAATATCCCCATGACAAAGATGAAACGGATACGGAAATTGGTTTGAGAATTTTCAGAGAAATGGGTTATACTGATATTATACTAGCAGGAGGAGGCGGAGGAAGACTGGATCATATTCTTGCAATTTTAAATATATTTGAACGGAAGTATCATCCTGATATCTGGATTACGGACAGGGAAGAGGTATACTTTATTTCCGGCGTTTTTTACAGAAAAGGATGGGTTAATTGTACTGTTTCCCTTTTTCCTGTCAGTGGCCATGTTAACGTACTGGACTCGAGAGGGTTAAAATGGACTTTAAAAGGACTTAAATGGAAAAGGGGGGAATACGGGGTAAGCAACCTTGTTACTGATGATGAACTATATATAAAGGTGAAGGAAGGTAATTTATTATTGATACGAAATAATGTTATAAGGGAAGATGAATATGTCAGAGAAAAGTAAACTGGAAGAATTATCGAGCGAACTTCCTGAAAATGAAAGAAAAAAACTGCTGGAAAAAATTACAAAACGAATGCAGAAGGATGAGAAGGAAGAGATAATTCACGTTGAACTGCAGGATGAAGAACGGGACAGGATTATTACGAATGAAATGGCCCAGCTTGGATTGTTCCAGAAAATCGTTCTCTGGTTAAAAAAATTTATCAGTGGAAAAGATCCGAAAGAAGCTTTTCTGGATTTAAAGCTGTCTCATATAAAGAAACGTATTCATCAAATTGCACCGGAGCTGACGGGTTTTGAGACAAGGAACCTTAGTCCCAAATTTGCAAAAAGACTCTACGACCTCTACAAAAAGACATATCCGCTGTTCTCCTTTTTCAGGGTTTTTTCCAAAAACGTCGATTTCCGGCATAATGCTTCCGCATTCCTCGTAGAGAAGAAATACGACGGAGTTAAAAAAACTATCAGGGAATTTATAACTATCGATGAGATGGAAGAGATATTTGCAACAACTAGTTTTGAAGATGAAATAAAAAAAGAACTTCTTAAACGGTTAAACAAATACTTAAAAACCATACCGGAATCTCTCTTTGCTGATATAGAAGCGGGAATAAAAACACTTAGCTATCTGGAAAAAGTGGTTTTTTTTCCTTTCGGATCGATTTTTCAATATTTTCATTACAATTTGGAAAGTGCTGTCGAAGAAAAGTATCCGTTCTTTGAAAATGCTCCGGTAATGCTTATGCTGGATCTACTGGAAAAATTGTATTACTCCGTATATATTGTTAACAGACTCCCGGATGAATATATTATTCATGAAGAGATTCTTCTTGCGTATATATTTTATAAGCGTGATCAGGAAATCGGGGGAGAAGTAAATGAAGCCGATGTAAAAGCTGAAATCGACGAACTCAAAAAGTATCTAAAGGAACTCATCGAGGATGTACAGGATTTTTATAAAAAGATACCGCTGCTGGAGCTGATCCGGTATTTTCGGAAAGATCCGTATTACAGGCTTATGTTTAATATCCCCAAGGTTTATATAAAGGCTCTGTATGCGGCTTTTCTTAAAGAAAAACTTTTGACGGAATTCAGAAACCGGCTTAGAGAGATAAAAATACGCGTAATCGATAAAAAAGTTCTGGACATCTTTAAAGAACGTAAGGTTATGGACCTTTTTTACTACAATGAGAATCCTAATTTTGATTACAGAAAACTCGGTCTTCCGTATTTTAAACATATAAAATCCCTGACTCTCCTATACAATTACCTGAACTCTCTGTATAAAAATTATATTCAGGATGCCATTCAGCTTGTCAACAACTTTCTGCTTGTCAATAATAGAATTGTTCAGAACAGAATAATGCAGTACGCTTCCGGTTTAGAAGATTTGGAAGCAAAAATTGTGCTGTTCGACCGGTCTCTTTCCCAGGAAGAAGAAGACGGCAAAACATTAATGCAGTTCAGATATAATCTTGCCAATGATATAACACTGCAGAAATCTTACAGGTCCTTTGTCTATCAGAAGGATAAAGAAGCAAAGGATTTGCTCGATAAAGCCAGGGAAAACATGCAGGGAATAAAGAAAATATTCGATGATATATTAACAAGTCCCATGGAGAGTGTAAAATCCACTCTTAAAACACTTCATTTTACAAAAGGGAGGAGTTATACCCTTTATCAGATATTAAAATCCAGATCGGATAATATAGTATATTTCGTAAATCTCTTAGCTCAACTGTTGGAAATAGAAAAAGGCGATTGAGTTACCAGTGCTTTCAGCTTTTCTGCGGTTTTTCTGGGATCTTCCACAAGCACTCTTTTGCCGGCTATAAGATCCGCTATCCCGATTTCCCTGGGAAACCTCGGTATTATATGTATATGAAGATGCCGTATCGATGCACCTGCGGTTAATCCCATATTGTATCCGATATTGTATCCTGAAGGGTCATACGCTTTATCTGTTATATTAAGAATATATTTTATTAAAGCGGCAAGCCTGATTTCCTCTTTTTCGGTATATTCTCTTATATCTTCTATGTGTCTTAATGGGAAAATAAGCAGATGTCCCGGGTTATAGGGGTATAAATTAACTGTGATAATAAAAAGTTCGTCCATGTATATTGTCAGATCGACTATTTCCGGCGATTTATCCCTTATAAGGCAGAGAATACAACCCCTTGGCGGTTTGTTCTTAAAGTAGTTTATTTTATCAAAATCTAAAAAATATTTACTCGGCATTTTTTGTTTCCGGCAGCTTTACATCCGGAATATTCAGATTATTCTTATCCTGATTCTTAATGGAAAAGTATTTTAAAAGTATAGGGTAATCGTTTAAGAGCTTTCCATACTCTTTATACATTTCGATTTTTTCTTTTTCTTTATCCTGAAGGATCATCCGCTTTGCCCTGTCCGCTTCTGTCTGTTTAATGACATTTTTTTGTGATTCTTCTTCGGCTTCCGAGATATCGAAGTATATCTTTTTTGCTTTTTTATACAGTTCGATATCCGGCAAAGATACGTCTTTAACTGTAATATCGGAGACTATAAGAAACGGGTATTGTTTTTCTATGGCTTTTTTCAGATTCCGTATAACACTGGAATCATGATAATATTCATCTGCATTCTTCAGGTCGATTAATTGTCCTGCTATAAAATGAAAAGCCGAATTCGCTAATGTCCCGTACCATTGCCCGATTGTATCCGGACGGAGATGTTTTTCGGATACAAGCACGGGGAGAGATTCCGGATTAAGCATAAAAACTATTCTTAAATCAAAGTTATAGGTAAATTCCGGCGAACCGGGAAGTACGGATGAATATATCCCGCCCGAAGGAAGTTCCCCCTTAATGTTGATATTTTTTTCCACCGGATTAAGTTTAAACTTATAAAGGGTCATGTTAGTCGGTATCAGCCGTTCCCACCGCCATGAGAATTTTCCCGGTTCGGTGACAAATGTGTCGAAACCTCCTGTTTTAGTAAACGCTACACAGTAAGTATCCGGAGGAATAAATATCTGAAGCCAGCCGAAAATAAAAGCAGTACCTCCGAGAATTATCAAAACTAAAGAAATAATAATAAATTTTTTCATACCATTCCTCTTTTATGACCTATAATAATTAAAAGGTCCAAAATTGCAAGTATTTTTGACTAGATGCTGTTTTCTTGATATAATTACATAACAGGATGGTAAATTCGGTCAAAATATTAAACAATGTAATAAGAAAAATCTTTGTTTTTCTTTTTATAAGTATTGCAATGCTTGTGTTTCTTTATCTCCTTGGAAACAGACAGGAATTTTTAGATTCCACGCAGATATTCTTACTGAAAATGATAAATTATACGTCCTCTCTGTGCTTCCCGGCAGGAATAGTTCTGCTGCTTCTCTATATTTTTTTAATTATAAAACTGGAGCCTATAAGAATTATCAGTATAATACTTGTCTCCGGTGCAACTGTTTTTTCTCTCGGAATCTTACTAGGTGTTAAATTCATATCCGTATGGCTGACTTTTACCTGAGCTTGCACTATAATTTACGGGAATTGACATTTACTTAATTTGATTGTTAATATGAAAAAATTATCATAATAGGAA
>QILZ01000257.1 GCA_003233545.1 Spirochaetales bacterium | reverse complement strand
TCCCCCCGACTGTATTCATAACATAATCCGGATTAAAGCGGACAGTAACTTTAAAAACCGCTTCGTTCCCGCTTAATCCCTCTGTTAATTTCGTCAAATCATAGTCGTCACTCAGCTCCGGTGCAGCAGGTACAGCTGTATATTCAGACTCCGGTATTTCTTCTGCTTCCCTGCCTATAAATGATTTTAATGCGGTAATAGTTTCTGATATGTCTTTACTGTAAGTAATTCCGGAAGCCCTTGCTTCGAGCATATTTTTAACGATATCCAGAGAATCCAATATCTTATCTATTACATCCTTGGCCGCTCTAAGATTTCCCGAGCGGATTTCATCCAGTACGTCTTCCATAAGATGAGTAAATTCCGCAATCTCCGTCATTTCTACTGTTGCAGCTCCACCTTTAAGAGTATGAGCAGCTCTGAATATTTCATCGATCGCATCCTGATTGCCAGGTTCATGCTCGAGCAGAAGAACATTCTCTTCCAGCAGCTCTACCTGTAACTGTGCTTCTTCGAAAAAGTCCTTTAAAAGTTCTTCATTTGCAGGGTCCAGATAATCACTCATATTCCTTATAAATGATATATACCATCTATGATAAGTCAAGAGCAAGTTTATTTATTCTTTACAATTTTATTGACAGCTCTCCGGCACATAGCTAATCTATTATAGATCCCGGAGGTAGTTATGAAATTTCTTGTAGTCGAAAGTTTAAAATCCGTTAGAGATTCATTATGCTATATACTTTTATCATTCGGAATCAAAGGAATTCCAATAAAAAATTATAAGTCGGCAGAAGAATATTTTGACAATAATCAGGATATCACGGGTTTAATTGTCGATATAGATAACAAAGATGTAGAAGGTATAAAATTAATCGAATATCTGCGGGGAAACAACCGGATGAAGGATATAAAGATAATAGTGCATACGATTCAGTCAAATAAAGATTTCGTAATCAAAATGATAGAATTGGGAGTTGCAGGTTACCTGCTTAAACCCTTCGCGGAAGAACAGGCATACCGGAAACTTGAAAATATTCTAAATAAGTTGTCGAACCATCACAAAGACAGAAAACACATAAGGGTAAAACCGGAAGCTGACGAATTGCTCAGGCTTCATTTTAAACTTCCCGGACATGAAAAACTTTTATCCGGAAAAATCTTAGACATCAGTATGGGAGGTGTTGCAGCGGAACTCTTTAATCCTCCGGAAAATAAAATTCTTACACCGGGAACTTCTATTCCGGCAATCAATTTTGTTCTCAGCACCAGGCAGCTCTCGCCTTCCGGAGATATTGTTTTACAGAAGGGAAATTTTATAGCAATTAAATTTAAAAACATGGGCAGCAAAGACAAGAACAATCTTGCACGTTTTATTTTTAAAAGGATTTCGCAATGAATCTGTTTGATTTTTTAAAGATACGCACTAAACTTTATATTGGGAGGAAATGTATAATGATAAATAGAAAAATAAAAATGTTGTTTCTAATCGCACTCCCCCTGCTTCTGCTTACAGCCGGGCATGTCTTTTCTGCCAATATCACGGTACCCTATCTGGAACTTATAACAAGAGGGCAGATGAATAACGGATTGTACGAGTTATCCACCCGGGGAGAAATGGACCTGCTTGTAGAGGGAGGATACAAATTCGGAGGAAGGGTAACTTTAAACTATAAAAGCACAAGCCTCGAAGATTATATCAAATCAAGCAGTCTTGCATTTAAGGGCGCAAGCATCATAATAAGAAAATTATTCTCGATTCCCTTAAATTTTTCTTATTTTGTCGGTGAAAATGATACATTTTGTTCGGGTTCGGATTTTTCAACCATTTTCGGGAGTATACCGATAACAACACAGTATTCGGGATACATATATTTCCCCGAAGGTATAATCTACGACGGGATTTATACCATTTCCGGAACAGGACTTAAATTCAGCCTGCTCCCTTCGGGTAATTTCCTCTACTCATTGTATTTATACCAGGATTCCAATATCACCCATTCGGTGAACGGTACGGAGTCTGTCTGGCTCGGACATTATTCGGCAGATTTCAGAACAATGATAAATTTTAAAAATCTTAAAATAGAGGCTTTTGCGGGAGCTACTTTTCCGATTTCCACATTCGGATATTACAGAGGCGGACTTTTATTCTACTCCGCCAGTGAGGGTGTCGAATTCCTGACCCAGATTGGAATCCCAAGGTGGGATCCTGCTAAAGATCTCTTCGGCATCAAGCTGTTCTACCTTCTCTTTGAACCAAGGGTACATATGGGACTTTTCTCGATTATACCTACCTTCTTCTGGCATCCGGGTTATTATCTGCAGAAAGAAACAAACGAACTCGGATCGTTCGACGTTAATATAAATTTTCTTCTCGGCGACCCCCAGAAAACTCCTGTAAGCGGAGGATTCGAGAGTAATCTGTCATTTTCGACAACAGGCACACAGCAGTTCAGAGTAAAAGCATCACCTTATATAAGTTTAATCACACAGGGCGTTGTATGGAAGCTGAAGGTTAATGCGCAAATCTGGCCTTTTTCCGTAAACAACTTAATAGAAACTTTTATCGGTATAAGAGCGGAGTTTTAAAAAATATGAAAAATTATAAAAAGATATTTTACTTCTCAGTTATCCTGTTTGTATTACTTGCAGGCAGGATATATGCCGTCGATATCGGAGCTGTATTTCGAATAGGAAACCTTGCTTTTCAGCCGGACCGTCCGGAAACATCGACAACCTTCTCCGGAGACAAACTGCTTTACGGTTTTTCCCTTTATGCCTCCTCACCGATAACCGATACATTCAGTTTTGAAAGCGGATTTTTTAATGATTCCATTTTAAGAAATATTTCCTATACTATTTTTAAATACAGAGAAAAATTTATTTCACTTGGAGTCGGACCGTTTTTCGGTTTTTTTAACGCAGCCAGCACTATCCTTAAATCCGGAATATCGACAAGCGTTCAGCTTGAACTCCCGGGAATTGTGTTCATTAATTTCAGATCCGACAGCACAATCGGCGGCAGGCTCATAGAATCAGGCGACTACATACAGGAAAGAAACGATGTAAGTCTCGGATTTTATATCAGAAATGCAATAAGCTCCATAAACCTCCTGTCTAAAAAATTCGTACAGAAGAAGAGCGACAGCCTCGAGACCGTAGATTCACTTACCGAATATGCATTTAAAACCAATATCTTTCAGAAAAACATCCCATACAGAATAACAATAGCATTCGTATACCAGATACTCTCCAAAATCTTCATAGAAACAGCAACAACAAAAAAGCATACTCTCGATTCGATCATTATAGATACACAATTCGATATGAATATTACAGACTACATACAGTTTACAACACAGCTGCAGAGCAGTATTTATACCTTCGGACAGGATGAGCTACTCGGTATTTCCAATCCCGGTCCGGGCGGGTACCTTTTTAAGTTAAATACCGGCATAAAAATTAATATTGATAAATTCATCAAACCGGGCATTTTCTTTTAAGTTTGTATTTACTATGAAAATCTAAAAATGAAAAAAATAATACCGATAGCCAGCGGTAAAGGCGGAGTAGGCAAAACGGTAATAGCCGCCAACCTCGGCACTGCACTTGCACTTTCAGGCAAAACAGTAATACTAATCGATCTCGATCTCGGGGGGTCGAATTTACATACGTGTCTCGGAATAAAAAACCGGTATCCCGGTATCGGAAATATTATTTATAAAAGCGAAACTTCCCTGGAATCGGTGCTTTTAGAATCCCGAACACCGGGATTATACTTTATTCCCGGTGATTCCTTACTGCCCGGAACGGCAAACCTTAACTACTTTACAAAGTTAAAACTTATTAAATCGATTCATCGATTAACAGCGGATTTTATCATACTCGATCTCGCATCCGGTTCATCTTTTAATACGATAGACTTCTTTTTAATTTCATCCTCCGGCATGATTATTACAATTCCGGAGGCTACCGCCGTATTAAATGCCTATTCGTTTCTTAAATCCACACTATTCAGATTAATATACAGGAGTTTCCCCCCGAAAAGCAGGGAAAGGCATATCATCTTAAGTATGTTATCAAAACGGATAGAAGGTACCGAACTTTCTTTTCGAAGCCTTACCAATAGTTTAAAGAAAATCAGCCCTGATTCGGGAATAATAGTTAAAAGGACATTAGCCGATTTTAGACCTGAAGTGATTTTAAATATGAGCAAAAACAGCAGAGATATACGGTTAGGCAGGAAACTGCGGGAAATAGTAAATAATAATCTTAATATCACGATGGAATTTATCGGAATCATGCCTGATTCCGATGCGGTTTCCCGTTCGATACTTAAAAGAGAACCACTGTATCTTTCCGACCCCCGGTGTAAGTTCAGCCGTTCGATAGATTCTATCGCCAGAAACCTCATATCTTCCGGTAATCCCATACATCAACCGGTGTACGGCGGTTACGAAGACTTAGAAATGCTGAAAAGATTTTTCAATACTCTTTGATTCCGGCTGTCATTCATTTATAACCGGGTTTGTTAAATCGCCCAAACCTTCTATTTCGACTTTTACAGTATCTCCGTTTTTTAAAAATTTCGGCGGATTGCGTTTAAAGCCCACGCCTTCCGGCGTACCGGTTAAAATCAGAGTACCGGGTAAAAGTGTCATCTGCCCGGATAAAAAGGAAACCAGGTGAAAAACATCGGCAATCATTTCCGAGGTATTTGAATTCTGGAGTATTTCATTATTTACAATACACATAATCCTGAGATTCAGAGGATCGATTTCCGTAACGATAAAATCTCCGACAGGACAGAAACTGTCAAAAGATTTGGCTCTGGCCCACTGAATATCTCTTTCGAACTGACAATCACGTGCGGATACGTCATTTACCGGTACATATCCCAGTATATACTTAGATGCTTCTTCTACGGTGATATTTTTTGCATGCCTTCCGATAACAATCCCCAACTCCGCTTCGTAATCCACGGAATCCGGAGCCGGCCGGGGCAGAACAATAGGGTCACCGTTTTTTACCAGTGAACTCGTTGCTTTTAAAAAGAACTGCGGTTCCTTTCCACTTTTTATTCCGGTTTCCTTTACATGGGAACCATAATTTAATCCGAGTGCAATAATATTCGGAGGATCCACAGGTATCAATAATTTCTCTGTTTCCGCTTTTATATCAGTAAATGAATATTTTCTGTATATATTACCTTCCACTATATAGAGTATTTCATCTTTTAAATAAACCATGCTGATGCTTCCGTTTTTAAGAACTGCCCTTCCTATTCTCATATTTACCCCCTATTACTCGTTAAAGCGTTTATTTTTTAAAAAATACTTGACATTGTATTCTAAAACATGATGATTATACTATTAAAAAATCATATTAACTATCGAAAGGTATGATTAATATGTATAAAAATCAAGGAGGCTATCATGCTGAAAAGGATTCTTATTATCCTCGCCGTACTTTTTGTCTTTTGCGGTTTTTTATTTGCGGAGGGTACCAAAGAAACATCAGGTCAGTTGCATATTGTTATTGCTACGGATGCAACATGGCCGCCGATGGAAATGATCGATGCGAACAAACAAATTGTCGGATTCGATATCGATCTGATGAAAGCAATTGCCCGCGAAGGCGGATTCACTTATAAATTCAAGAATACCGCATGGGACGGAATTTTTGCGGGATTAGCTGCAGGCAAGTACGATGCCGTTATGTCCTCTGTTACTATTACGGATGAACGTAAAAAAAAGATGGATTTTTCGATTCCATATATAAATGCCGGACAGGTTCTGGTAATCAGGGCGGAAACGACAGGTGTAAAAACACTTAAGGATCTTGCAGGTAAAACGGTAGGTACTCAGATCGGCACAACAGGCGCATTTGCGGTTGCTAAAGTAAAAAGTATAAAATTAAAGACCTACGATGAAATCGGACTTGCATTCGAAGATCTTTACAATAAAAGAATAGAAGGTGTTGTTGCAGATACTCCGGTTGCTGCTAATTATGCACTGCAGAATAAGAACTATCGTGGTAAATTAAAAATCGCAGGCAAACCCTTTACCGAAGAATATTACGGCATAGCTGTAAATAAAGGCAACACAAAGGTTCTCGATGCCATAAATAAAGGATTAAAAAAAGTTTTGGATTCGGGAGAAAATAAGAAAATCGAGGCAGAGTGGCTGAGGTAAAAAAACCTAAGATCGAAATTACCGATGGAGCTTTAATCCCGGGAAAGGATTCGGATGCCGTATTTTCTGCCTGGCGGATATCCTTTTTCGGGGCTCTGTCCCTTATCATACTGCTTCCGATAATTACACCCGATCCCTACAGAAGGATAATCGCTTTTCTGCCCGATGGTATATTAAGGACTTTCGAGGTTACCATCTTTTCGATCTTTTTTGCATTTTTCCTAGGTCTCATAACCGGCCTCGGAAGAATCTCCCGCATAAAAATCATTAACAGAATTGCTACTATCTATGTTGAGGTTATAAGAGGGATACCTCTTTTAGTCCAGATATTCTATATCTACTACGCTCTCGGAAGATTCTTAAAGATACCGGACATTGCATCTGCAGTTATTGCCATGGCAGTGTGCTACGGTGCATATTTAGGTGAAATATTCAGAGCCGGAATACAATCGATTCCCAAAGGACAGATGGAAGCGGCACTTGCCCTCGGTATGAGCAGAAGCCAGGCCTTAAGGCGTATCATTCTTCCGCAGACAATACGTCTCGTTTTGCCGCCTGTCGGTAATGAGTTTATCGCTCTTCTTAAGGATTCTTCCCTTGTATCCATTATCGCAGTATCCGACCTGCTAAGACGCGGCAGAGAATTCGCATCCAGAACATTCGACTATTTCGAAACATACACTATGGTAGCTCTTATTTACCTTGTCATCACACTATTTCTATCTAGATTAGTTGCTATAATGGAAGAGAGGCTGCAGAAAGGTGAAAGATAGAGTCCGTGTTATCGATGCAACCAAATACTTCGACAAGGTTTTGGCGTTACGAAACGTTAATATTACCGTTAGAACAGGAGAAGTTGTGCTTGTAATAGGTCCCTCCGGGAGTGGTAAAAGCACTCTCCTGCGCTGTGTTAACAGGCTCGAGAATTTAAATAAAGGAAAGATATGGATCGATGAAGATGAAGTGACAAAACCGAAAGCCGATATCAGGAAAATTCGGGAGGAAGTAGGTATGGTTTTTCAGTCATTTAATTTGTTTCCACATCTTACCGCTTTACAGAATATTACACTCGCACCGCGTATCGTTAAAAAAAATCCTGAAAAACAGGCCCGTGAAAAAGCAAGGGCTCTTCTTAACCGGGTCGGCCTTATCGAGAAAGCCGATTCATACCCGGGACAGCTTTCCGGCGGCCAGCAGCAGAGAGTTGCCATAGCCCGTGCACTCGCCATGGATCCCAGGGTTATGCTTTTTGACGAACCTACATCTGCACTGGATCCTGAAATGATTAAGGAAGTACTCGATGTAATGCTCGACCTGGCCCGCGAAGGTATGACAATGCTCGTAGTTTCGCATGAAATGGGATTTGCAAAAGCCGCAGCAAACAAGGTTGTTTTTATGGATAACGGAGAGGTAATCGAAAGTGCGGATCCGGAAACTCTGTTTAACCGCCCGCAGAAAGAGAGAACAAAGAGATTCCTGGCACATATACTGTAGCCTGTTTAAATATTTTAACCAAAAAAAGAGACCTTAAAAAGGTCTCTTTTTTTTTAATGGCTTCTCATCTGTCCCAGTTTTCTAAGCTTTTTCAACCGCTTTCTTTCCATGGATTTCTTTTTACGGTTGCGAATAGTAGATGGTTTCTCGTAAAATTCCCTTTTTTTCCATTCACGAATAATGCCTTCTTTTTCTACCTGTCTCTTAAACCGTTTTATAGCCTTTTCAAGAAGCTCCTCATCACCTATAACTATTGAGGCTATTGGAATCACCTCCTTCCGAAATATTACTACTGTTTCTCAATAATACTTAAAATATTTGTTTTGTCAATTATTTTATTCTTACACAACTCTTCGGGATCAACCGCAGCACCGGAAACTATTACTTCCCAGTGCAGATGCGGGCCTGTTGCAAGTCCGCTTTCTCCTGACTTTCCGATAATCCCGTCTCTTCGCACCATCTGACCCTTTTTAACATTAATTACAGATAGATGATAGTACAGCGAATAAACCCCGGGGAGGTGCTCTATTATTACCGAATTACCGGTAATAATTCGTTTTCCGGCAAAAACAACCAGGCCGTCTGCACAGGCATGTACATCCGTACCCACCGGTACTGCAAAATCTATCCCGTTATGTATATTCTTTACAACCTCCCCGTCGTAATAACGGTATTCCCGCCTGTCGCCGAAGTGTGCGCTTACAATACCGTTTACCGGCTTGTGAAAAACACCCCTGTCAAAAATCGAACCGGGGTTAAACGTATTAAGTAGTTTAACAAGCTCTTCCGTCTGTTTCCTTACAGCAGGATCCTTTCCGGAGCGCAGTTTACTCAGCGATGCATTCAATGCTATTTTTTCATGGATATAAGTCACGGTAAGGATATCGATATTGGTTTTATAAACAAAATTCTTAGTTGATCCTTTACCTGTAATTCTAATATTATACATTCCTTTTTTCGTATAGCTCGGAATACCGAGGAGACCTATCCATATATTTTTATTTCTTATTGTTCCTATCGGGAAAGCACGAGCCGAAAGGACAGTCGAATTATTTTTAATTATTTCAAGTAAAATATCATTTACCGGACCGGAAGGCAGAATAACCACCTTTAAGACCTCTCCTCTTTTAACAAAAGGAGGCATCAGTACCTTAAGTGTAATTTGTTCATCGGCATATACAAGATTTATAAATAACAGAAAAAACAACAGGCAGAAGTAGCTGCGGCATCTCATTTGTTTACCTGAAGAATAGACAGCTGAGTATTCTCTATATTCTGATAGTAATTGGTGATAATTCTGTATATGATCTCAACACTATCACCTTCGGATATTCCGCCTACATCCTCCGCTCCGTTCCAATACACCGCAGGCCACTTGTAGGTGCCCGTGTCGAATAACAGCC